>JBBILJ010000026.1:0-12523 GCA_037444945.1 Microcaldota archaeon
GAAAAAGCTTTCGCCTTTCGCTGTTAGAGGCCTTCGAGGTATTCCACTTCGGCGCCCTTGTGCTTGAGGTGGTAAATGTAAGCGGCGCCGAGGAATAAGCCGCCGAGATGCGCCGCGCTCGCAATTCCCGTGCCGGGCGTGAAGGTGCCGACGAGTTCGAGGATGACCCAGAGGATGGCCGCCATCCACATCGGCAACGGTACAAACATGAGTAGAATCGGGAGGTTGGGTTCAAGCACGGCGACCGCGCCTAAGACCCCGAAGATGGCGCCGCTGGCTCCCAGTGCTGGGAGGGGTTGGCCGATGCCGAGCGCGATCACGAGGAGGTACGCTACGGCTCCCGCGATGCCGGACGCGAAGTAAAGGCCGAGGAAGCGCTTGCTGCCGATGCGGGTTTCGAGGTAGGGACCAAAGGAGAAGAGGGCGAACGCGTTGAGGAAGAGGTGCAGAAAGCTGCCGTGTAGAAACATGCTGGTGACGAGCGTCCACGGCATCGCGAGGGCGGTGTTGGGGTCGAGCCAGAGCGCGGTCGTCAGTGGCGGGATGAGGAGTTGGAGGATGAAGGCGACGCCGATCGCGAGGAGGAGTTGGATGGAGTAAAGCATTCGAGCCATTTGCGTTAACCCCATTTTTCGGCGTGAATCCTTTCCTTCGGCATGCCGAGGCTTTCGAGGGCGGCCGCGGTGGCGTCCGCGAACTCCACGGAGCCGCAAATGAACGTTTCGCGTTGCGCCGCATCCGGCACCGCTTGTTGAAGCATTTCCGCGTTAATCCGCCCCGTCAACCCCTTCCACTCCCCGGATTGTTCGGGGCGCGTCATCGTCAAGAAAACGCGCAGGTTCGCGTTCTCCTTCTGCAGGCGTCCGAGTTCGGCCGCGTAGCAAACGTCCTCGGGGGTTTTCTGCGACATCACGAGCGTGACTTTCGCGGGGCTTTTCGTTTCGGCGAGGTGGCGAATCATGCTCATCAGCGGCGCCACGCCCACGCCGCCCGCGATGAGGAGCAAGTCCCCGCCCGCGGCGGGCGTGAAGCTGCCGAGCGGCCCCATCACGCCCACTTCGTCGCCTTCCTTGAGTTTGGCGAGCTTGTCGGGGAACCTACCCAGCATTTTGACGGTGAACTCGAGGTAGGGCTGGTGCGGCGCGCTCGCGACCGAGTACGGGCGCGCGTCCCCGAAACTCGCGTCCGCGTTGAGGGTGAAGAGGTTGAAGAACTGCCCGGGCTTGTACTCGGGGATGGCGCCCTCGCGCGGGACGAGGCGGAAGGAGAGGATGAGGGGTGTTTCGCGCACGATCTGCTGGACGCGGTAAACCTTTTTCTCGACCGGCATTTGGGTTCTCCCTTTTTTTTCGCGCTCGTTTTTACGCGGTGCGAAGTTTTAAAGCGGCGACCCGCCTTCCCCCGCACAAGCCATGGACGTGGACCCCAAGCTCGCCTTCTTCGCGCTCATCCTGCTAGCGGTCGCCTTCGAGGTCGCGGGCGACGTGCTCTTAAAAAAGTGGGCGGCCGAAAACCACGCGCTCCTGCTCGCCCTCGCCGTCTACTTCGTCGGCACCGTTTTTTGGGCGTTCTCCCTCAAGCACGAGTACCTCTCCAAGGCCGTGGCCGTGTTCACGGTCCTCAACCTCGCCGCCGTCGCCCTCGCCGGCGTCGTGCTCTTCCACGAGGAACTCTCCCTGGCGCAGAAGGCGGGCGTCGCGCTCGGAATCTTGAGCGTGGCGCTCCTCGAACTCTGACTCTCCCGCGCCCCGCTTTTCCTCGCCTTTCCTTACGCGCGCTCCCACGGCAAGCCGGCTTGTTCGATGCAATCAATGACGCGGGCGCGCTCCGCGGCCCCGCAACCCTTCCAGTCGATGACGGCACACGCCACTTTTTCCCGCGTCTTTTCGATTGCCTCGCGCACGCGCTCCGCGGTCACGAAGGGGAGGGCGTGCTTGGGGGCGATGAAGGAGAACGCGAAACCGTTGTTTTCGAGTTCGCCGAATTTGGGGCAGTAATGCGTGCCGCCAAAACCGAGCGCGACTTTGTCGTCGGTTTTCGTCTGCCAGTCGCGGCATGCGGCGAGAATCGCGCGCGCCACGCTCTCCGCACCTTCCTCGTTGCCCCACTCGGCGGGCGTGCTGCCGAGCTCCGCCCAAATCGTTGGTGAGGTGAAGGAGGTGGGGCCGTGGTGAGCGGCTTCCAGCGAGACCGCGAAGCCCTCGGCGGGGTCGCTTTGCAGGGATTCAAAGGCGGCTTGGATGGCGCGGCTGCTGGTGGGGTTGAGGGTGCGCGGGCTTCCGCCGAGTTTTGCGTCTCCCCAGTTGCCGTTCGCGTGCACGGTGAGGCAGGGTTTGCCGCTTTCGGCTTTGTGCGTGCTGGCGAACACGAACAAGTCGCTTTCGAGAAAGGAGAGAAAATCGGAGTTCGTGATGGGGGCGTCGAACTCCAGAAGCGTGTTAGCGCCGTCGCTCCACCGCGGGTACGCGGCGTTCTCGTGGGAGAGGGGCGTGATGGCTTTGAAGGCGTGGTTCGCGACGAGGCGACGCAGGATGGTTTGGCTCGCCTCGTTTTGGCGCGAAACTAGGATGATGGGCATAGGTTTTAGTTATTCGACTCCGCTGGTTTAACAGCCTAACTGTCCGAGGGCTTTCAGCATGGAAAAAGCGTTCACGATTCCCACGCCGCGCGGCGAACTTCCTGCCGTTCTCGACCTGCCCGCGCACCCCAAGCGTAAGCCGCCCCTCATCATCGTCGCCCACGGACTCTTCGGCGGCGCGACGACGGGTCGTCACATCCCTTTCGCCAAGCGCCTGGCCCTTAAGGGTTTCGCGGTACTGCGCTTTAGCGCATCGCGCGGTTCGCAGTTCAATCCGTCGCTTGAAAACTTTTTCGAGCACCAAGTTGACGACTTGCGCGCCGCGCTCGACTTCTCAAAGGGTCTGCGCGATGTGGACGCGTCGCGCATCGGTCTTCTCGGGCTGTGCGCGGGGGCGAACGCGGCGTTTCACGCGTCGCGCGGTCGTCGCGACGTTAAAGCCATCGTTGCTTTGAGTGGGTGGGCGTCTCCGCAGCGCTTTGACCAGCGGGCGGCGAAGCTGTTGGCGCGCCTTGTTCGGTCGCCGGTTTCTCACGACGAGCTTCACCGTCGCGTGCACGAGGCGATGCGTTCGGATGCTGCGCCGCTCGAAGCTGTAACGGCTCCCCTTCTCCTGGTTCAGGGCACGCGGGATGAGTTGGTGCCCGTCGAGGACGGCGAGAGGCTCGTGCAGCGAAAGACGCGAGGTCCCGTTCGCTTTGTGCTTGTGGACGCTGGTCACTTTTATCGCTCTGACGAGGAAATCCGGCGCGCTTCGCCGCACATTTATAGTTGGTTTTCTAAATGGCTCAAACCTTGACCCCGCCTGTTCGTTTTTCAGCCGTCGATTTGGATCGCTTCGACCGCCAGAAACGCATTGCGGGTTGGAATCAGGACGCGCTCGCGCAGTCGCGTGTGCTTGTGGCGGGAGCGGGGGCGCTCGGTAACGAGGTCGTGAAACTCTTGCTCCAGCTCGGCGTGCGTGACATCACGCTCGCGGACTTCGACACGGTGTCGAACGCAAATCTTAATCGCTGCGTGTTTTTCGAGCAAAGTGACGCGGACAATGCGCGCCTCAAGGCAGAAGTGGTGGCGGAACGCGCGTCGCGTCTTTACCCAGACGCGCGCGTCAAGCCCGTTATTTCGAAAATCGAGGAGTTGCCGGACTCTGCGTACGACATCAACGCGTACGCGTTCGGCTGCCTCGACAATTTGGGAGCGCGGCTGCACTTGAACGCGAACGCGTATGGTCGTAGCGTCTTCGTTGACGGCGGAACCACGGGGTTTTTCGGTAAAGTGCAGCTGGTTGCGAGCCCGTCGGCATGTTTTGAGTGCGGTCTTTCGAAGAAAGATTACGAAATCCTTTGGCGCAGGTACTCGTGCGTGGGGGATTTACTCGACGTGGTGGACCCGAAAATGCCCGCGCTCCCCACGACGACAAGTTTGGTGGCAGCACTACAAGTTCAAGAGTTCGCCAAGCACGCGCTTCAGTTGCCGGGCGACTCGCTCGTCGGAAAATTCGCGTTCATTGACGGCTTGCGCGCCGATTACCACGTCTTCGACGTGCCGCACCGCAGCGACTGCCCCGTGCACTCGACCTAATTGTTGCTACTCGCAGGCAGTAAGCAACCTTAAAATACTCGCCCTCGTCTGCCTTCGCGTATGGCCCCCAAGCCGGCGTTCAGAATTGAACCATTTAACCCGAAGTATCATCTCGCCCAAGGCGAGCAGGCAGCCCTCAAGTCGCTCGCCCAAAACCCGAGCGAGCACCAGCGCGTGGCGGAACTCCTCGCGCGACGTGCCGTCGAGCACGTGGGTTTGACGCCCGTCGCTGAACGCTTTAAGCAAGGGTACGCCGGTTTTGATAACGTCGACACCGCGAACTGGCTCTGCTTGATGCCGCAACCCGGCTTTCGCAAAGAACTCCCCAAGGACGCGGCACTGCGCACGGTCGCCCTTAAGACCGCGTTCACCGAGCTCGCCAAGCATGTTCGCAATGTGCCGGGGCTCAAGAAGGAAAGCCACGATTTGCTGGTGAAGCACTTTTTGGATTTGCAGGTTGCGGCCGAGCGCGCGAGCGCTTCACTGCGCGAAAAGAACTAGCGTACACGCCCGCAAAACTAGTCAAACAATTTTTTGAGTTCTTTGACGGCTTCTTCGCTTTTTTCGTCGAGCGCGAGGACGAGTTTTTTGCCGCAGCGCACGCACGCGCTCCCGCCGCTTTCGAGCAGCGCGTCGTAGCATTCTTTGTGGTAGGCGGCGCCGCAGAAGTGGTGACCGTAGAGCGCGAGGCTTGAATCCGCCACGCTGAGCTTAAAGCCGCTCTTGCACAACTCGCACTTGTCTTCGGCGGCCGCCATCGCGGGTTCGGACGGTTTAGTGTTTGCGGGTGTCGTTTCGGTTGGGTGCGGGCTCGAAACGCGGGGGCTTGTTACGCGTTTGCGGGGCGTAATCATTTTGCGTTGGGCTTGGAGGAGTTCGATGTAGTCGCCGGGCGCGTCCCGCTCTCCGCTTAAGCCCGGCATTGGCGGTTTTTCTTCCGCTGGCGTTGCGGCGGGGTTTGGCGCCGCGCTTGAAGGTTGAAGGGACGGTGCGGGTGACGGCGTTGGAGCGGGAGCGCTGGCAGCTGGCGCGGGTGTGGGAGTGGTAGGGGTTTGGGTTTGCGGGATCGCTGGTTTCTCGGTTTTTCGCTTAAGTTTAGGTGCAACGGCTTCGTACCCTTTAGGGGCGAGGCGCACAATGTTGGCGTCGTACGCGTCGCGCGCCACCAATCCTTGTGCAGCGAGTTCGTTCACGCGCGCGTGCACAATGCCCCCATCGAGATTATTCGCCTTAATGAATTCGTTAAGAGGGGCGCCTTTCGCGACACTGGCGAGCAAATCACGGTCGAAGCGCGTGAGTTCGAATTTCTTTTTGCGCGCCTTGCGTGGTTTTTTCGCGAGCGTGACGGAGGGTTTCGCGCGCGCTTTTTTTGCTGCCGGGACCGGCGCGGGAGGCGTGAGCGTGAGGTGTTGGACGGGCTGCGCTGGGGTGGGCGCGTTTTTTTTACTACTCTCTTCGCTCATGTTAACCCTTCTTTTTCATTTTTTCTCGATGACGGCGTACGACGCTTCCCGATAGCCGCTTAGGTTTTCGTCAAGTTTGAAGGCGCGTCGCTCGAAACCCCGCGGATTGCTTTTGAGGGGGTCGGTGACGAGCGCGATGTGATAGGGTTCGTCAAAGTAGGAGCGCTGGGTGTGAACGTCGGTCGCGGAGAGGAAACAACCATAGCCGGGATGCGTGTGACTCCAACCTACGATAAGTTTGCTTTTGCGTTCGTGCAGGCTTTGAGCGAGTTGGGCGAAGGCTTGGGGCGCGAAGCGGACGCGCACGGCGCTCGCTTCGTTGGGGGCGGTGATGTACTCGTCCACCACGATGTAGGGGTGGCCGCGCCACTGGGCGGCGGTGCCGAGGAGTAAGCCGAGGGCTTCGAGGCCTTTGGCGGCTTGCTCGGCGGCGTGCTTTTCAATCGCGTGCACGGCGGTCGCGTGCAAGTACGCCTCGAACGCGTCGTGGAGTGGTGGGTGCGTTGATGTCATTCGATTGTCCTTGGTTTTTTGCGGCCCATCCAGTTCGCGAGGTGGTCGCTGAAACTGCGGGGTTTTTCGGGCGTCACGGTCGGGGGGAGGATGTCGCGCGCCGCTTGGCGGCGTTTTTCGTCGGCGAGGTCGCGTTCGGTCTGCTCGCGGAATTGGTGCTGGTCGCGGTGCGCCTTTTCGACGTACTCGCGGCCACCCAAGATGTCGTTCGCCATGCGGTCGAGTTCCCACTCGCGGCGCTCGGGGTCCGTCATTTTGCGGATGCCGAGGATGCGAGGCTTGCCTGTGGCGGGGAGGGGCATGGCGGGTGTTCGACTCTCGAAAGGGGGTTTGGGGTTTAATGCTCGTGTATGCGGGAGTGCAATAAAAATATAAGGGCGCCCTTCCACAATCCCTTGCTGTTTGTAGGGGGTGCTTTTTTCATGGCTGAATTCAATATTACGGTCGTTTTGGCGACGACGGGCAAGGAGGTCGTGCTCGCCGTCGAGCCTGATTTTACGGTTAACTCGATTCTCGATGTTTTGCGGGACTCGCTGAAACTTAAAGATCGTTTTGTGCTCGCCACGCGCGACAACCAAATCCTCGCCGGCGATACCACAATCGCGGACGCGGGCGTCAAGGAAGGCGACTCGCTCCAACTCATGCCCGACCCCACCGGCGGCTAAAAGCGGGGGGGGGCATTGCACTAAAAACTTGTGCCTCCTATTCTGCAGTATGCCCGCGTTGCCGGAAAGCGTTTGGCGTCGCCGCCTTGAGAACGAGTACGCTGAAATGCGTTCCTCGAGCCTTTCTTTTTCTGCTTCGCCGGACTGCACGGAATACGTGGTGCGTTTGCGTTACCCCTCCTTGTGTCGGGAGGGGGGCGTCATTAAGCCGCGCAACGACCATGAAGTCAAGATTTTGCTTAAGCGGGAGTATCCGTATCCGGGCGGCATTGACGTCACGTGGTTGACCCCGATTTTTCACCCTAACATTCGGGGAACGGACGGCAAAGTCTGTATTCACTTGTTGCGCGCGTGGAGCTCGATGCAGACCGTGAAAAGCGTGGCGGAGGCACTCGTACAGTTGCTGCAACACCCGAACCCGGACGATCCGCTGGACTTAAACGCGTCGATTTACTACCGCGAGCACGGTTCCGCCGCGCCTTCGCTTCCTCGCGGCCCCCGCATCCTTTCTTAGTTTGGTGCAAGACATGGTTCCCCTCAAAAAACCCGTTGTGAAAGTCGTGCGTGACCTGCCGCTGCCCGAGCGCCAACCCCCGGCGGAGAGTCATTACCGTTTTCTTGAAACCATGCCCCCCAAAAAAATCAAGGACGCTAAAAAATGACGCCTGATTCTCTCCCACCGAAATCGATTGTCGTGAATGTGGGGAGCGCGAACGCCGCCAAGCTACACGCAGCGGAATCCGCGGTGCGCAAGTATTTTCCGGACGCGCGCATCGTTTCCAAGCCCGTGGAGAGCGGCGTGCCGCCGCAACCCTTCTCGCTGCACGAAATGGTTGGGGGCGCGAAGAACCGCGCCAAGCGCGCGTGGACGCCGGAGTGCACGTACGCGATTGGTCTCGAGGCGGGCTTGATGCGGTGCCCCGGCACGCGCACGGGTTTTTTGGATGCGAACGCGTGCGCTATTTTTGACGGAAAAAACTACTACCTTGGCCTGAGTCCGGGTTTCGAGTACCCGCCTTCGGTGCTGCATTTTTTGCGGCGCGGCGGCAAAGAAGTGAAGGAGTTCTTCAAAAAACTCACGGGAGACGAGCGCGTTCACGAAACCACGGGCGCGGTCGGGGTTCTAAGTAAGGGCGTTTTCACGCGACCGCACTTAATCGAAGACGCGGTGCTTATGGCGCTTTTGCCTTTGGTTTCTACGGAGCACTATCGTACGTCCCCTCCGAGTCCCGTGGCGGCGTCTGGGAAGCGTAAAAAAGTGCGAGAAATGCTTTCCTAAACTTTCTGGGAGTC
Source organism: Microcaldota archaeon (assembly GCA_037444945.1). Lineage (GTDB taxonomy): Archaea > Micrarchaeota > Micrarchaeia > Norongarragalinales > JBBILJ01 > JBBILJ01. The sequence goes on from JBBILJ010000026.1 coordinate 8,094, forward strand.
GAATTCGGCGTTTTCAAGGCTTTTCATCGCTTCGCCCGCGTTTTTCTATTTCGCCGCGTTTGCCTGCGTTTTCGAATTGGAGGCGGTTAAACCTATTTTTTGGGATACTTAAGGCCGCGTAAAGCGTTGCTTCTTCGTTGGGGTTCGCTTTAACCGCCGTTGGGTGGATGCTTTCGAAAGAGTCTTTAAATACGCGACTTTTCGTGTAAACGAACGTTATCGGCAGTGGGCGGGCACTCCGCGTGGGTTCGCCGCTCCTCCCGCAAAAAAAAAAATTTGGGGGTTTGGGGTTTTTATGGTTTCGAAGAAGCTCTTCGCTGTTTTCGCCATCGCTTTCCTTGCCTTGCCGCTCTTTGCGGCCGCAGTGCCACGGAGCGACACGACGATGCCATTCGCTTCACCCACGATTCGCGCCACAACGGGTGAAAACCAGACGGGTCCGCACGGCGAAAATAATCAGACCAGCTCGCGCGGCGAGAATAATCAAAACGGCGAGCAGGAACGGGAGAAGGTGCGCGCGCACGCGAAACAGGTAGTGGATAACGTGATTGAGCGCGCGAAAGGCTTGTTCTCCAAGTTGGATCGCCTCGTCGTCCTGCTCAAGGAAAAGGGCGTGAACACGACCGCGATTGAAGCGGACATCGGGGAATTCAAGGCGAGCGTCACCAGCGCGGAAAACCGCAGCGGCACGAGTCTTCGCGAAGCCGTGACTGATTTGCGCGATGCGATTCACGACGTCAACAACATCCAGAAGGACTTGCGTGACGACGTGAGAGAGTACGAAAAGAGAGAGACGGGCGAGCGCAACCAGGCGGGCGAGAACGCGACGGGTGAACGCAACCAGACCGGCCAGCACGGTGAACGCAACCAGACGGGCGCGAACGAGACGAACCCCAACGAGACGGGCGATCATAATGAAACCGTTACCGCCACGCCCGCCGTGACGGTTACGCCGACCGCGGGGAGTAACTCCTCTTAAAAATTTTTTTTCCGAGGGAGCGGCTTTTTCCCCCCTTTTTTCTTCTTTTCAGAACCTTTTTTTAGAGTTTCCACAATTCTCGGTTTTAATGAAAGCTTACTTTCATTATTTATAAATAAATTCGGATTATTCTAGAAATATTTATATATAATGAAAACATATTTTTATTTATGTCGCTTCCTCGAGAGGAAGAGCGAGGCTTGCTGCGCGCCCTCGAGCGCAAAGAAGCCACCGCCCTCATCGGTCCTCGCCGCTGCGGTAAAAGCACCCTCGCCCTGCGCCTACTGGACGCCCTCCAAGCGCGAGGCTGGAACAGCGCGTACTGGGATTTCGAGGCGCTCAACGCCCCCCGCTCCGCCGCCGAACTTGCCGCCGCGGTGCGCCGAACGCCGAAGGACTGTTTCGTGGTTCTTGACGAAGTTCAAGCCGTCCCGGGTTGGGTGCGTGCCGTGCGCGACCTCATCGAGCGGGACGCGCGCCGCCTCCTCATCACGGGCTCCAGCGCCTCGCTTCTCTCCGCGGAAGTGGCTTCCTCGCTCGCGGGGCGCGCCGTGCCGCAAACCATCCTCCCGCTTTCTTACCGCGACGCTCAGGTCTGGGGCTTGAAGACGTTGGACGCGTACGCGCGGACGGGCGGTTACCCAGAATGCGTGCTTCAAACCTCTCGCGCGCCCGAGCTTCACCGGGTTTACCTTGAGCTCGCCGTGCTGCGGGACGTGGCGGCGCGCTTGCGCGTGCGGAACGTCAAACCTCTCGCCGACCTTGCTGTGCTTCTCCTTTCGGAAGCGGGAAAGCGCGTTTCGGCGCGAAAGACGGCGGGGCAGCTCGGCATCAGTCAGCCGACGTTTCGCTCGTTCGTGCAAGGCCTAAACGACGCGTTCCTCATCCTCTCCGTCCCGCCGTTCCTGCACTCGCCCCGGCAACGCATCGTGGCGGACGCCAAACACTACGCGTACGACACGGGACTGCAGTCCTCGGTGAGTGTTTCAACCAGTTTGGATGAGGGGAGGAGGTGGGAGAACCTCGTCGCCATTGAACTCGTCCGACGGGGTTACCGCGTCTCCTATCTTCCCGGCGAGGCGGAGTGTGATTTCATCGCGCAAAAGCTTGGCGCCCAAACGCTCGCCATTCAAGTCACGACGGGGGAGGGCGGCGTGCCGCCGCGCGAAATCGAAGGTTTGCGGCACGGGATGCGGCAAGCCCGCGCGCACGGCCTGCTCCTCACGCGCGAGAAAACCAGCGTGGACGTGCCGAAAAACGCGGTTCTTCTTCCCTTGGAGGAGTGGCTCCTCCAATCCTTGAGTGTTTAAACTCGCGTGGGCGTCTCCTTCTCCGTTTTAGAGTTTCCAGAATTTTCGGGTTTTAATGAAGGTTTTCTGTGCTTCGAGTAACTCGTCGTAGAATTCGTCGTCCGTTTTTTGGAGGCGCGCGAGCACTCGCGAAGCGGTTTCGCCCCCAACGCCGTACGTGGCGTGCGCGAGCACCCCTCTTCTCCCGTACGTCGCGATTTGCGCGGTGACGCGCAACATCTCGTTATACTTCTTTCGCTCCGCGAGCGAGAGGGCTTTGCTTTTTCGCTTCTTTTCAAAAACGTCCGCGTAGCGCGCGAGCGTGACTTGGTCGCTTTTGCACTGCGGGCAACCAATTTTTGGGGTTAGTTTGGCGTTCTCTCGCGAGAAGTGAGCGCCGCAAAAAGTGCACAGCAACTCCGTGTTTTTTTCGAGGAGGGATTGCTGGAACGCTTCCTTGAGTGCCTCCGCGGGTTCCGCCGTCGCGAGGAGTTCCCCAAAACCTTCCGAGAGAGCCATTTTCGCTAACGGGCTGAGTTCTTTTGAGGCGACGAGCGCCACGTTGTTCGGCGTCGCGCGCTCAATCGCGTCCTGCAATCCTCGCAAATCCAGGCTGGTGGCGAAGAGTTCGCGCAGCGTTTCCTCGAAAATCGGCGAATCCTTATTCGTCTCCACTAATCGTTTGAGCGAGAAGCCGTTGAGGTCCGAATCCCTCGATAAGAGACCGAATCGTTTCGCGACGGCACTGAAAGAATGCCTGAACAACGCGCTAGAGGGAAGGATGCCGCGCAAAATATCTTCCGCCTTGGCGGGCGAGAGCTTGATGAGCATATCTTTGAATTCGTGCGGAGCGATTTCACGCAGCGTCTCGAACGACACGCAGTACGGCGTCGCGCGCGTCCGCACGCTAAACCCGGTTTTCGCGGAAAGTAATGCGCCGAGGACTCGCGCGAGCGCCTCGTTGCAGCGGTTCCCCGCGTAACTGTGAAGCACCAAGGCGCCCGGCGTCCCCTCGATCACGAAACCGTCGGGCTTGGGCAAAAAGAATTTGGCTTGCCGCTGGGCGAACTCGCGCACCGTCCTCTGCGCGCCCGCGCTCAACCCCTCGATTTCCTCCCCCTGCGCGGCGCGCTTGACGAGTTCCGCGACGCGGGCCGCCACGAAGCGCACGACGGGAATCTGCTCGCCCTCCCAGTCCGGAATGGCGGCCGTGTAGTCCGCGGCGCGCTCCACGACGACTTCGTCGTCGCTCACGGCGAGCACGCGCCAGGGTTTTCCTTTGGAGATAAAGACAGCGCCGTCCACGATGTATTCCGCGACGAAGCTCTCATCCAGCACGCCGACGGTTTTGCGGGTTTCGGAGTCTTTGATGAAGATTTTTTTCTCGTCGGGAATCGTGCTCACGTTCTCGTAGTAGTACAAGCGCGTTTTGGGTCGGAACGAGAGCGTTTTGCCGTCAAAATTGAGGTTGCTCAGGCGCGCCATTTCGAACGCGACCGCCAACGCCTGTCCGGAATCCAGGTTGCGGTACGGGTACGCGCGCTTCACGATCTCCAACGCTTTGGTGAACGCGATTTTTTCATTATCCAAGCACAAACCCGCGAACTGGTGACCCAGCACGTCGAGCGCGTTTCGCTGCAATCGACGCTCCTCAATTTCACTCTCCCTCGCTTTTCCCACAATCGCCGCCGCTTCCAAGCAATCCACAGCGTCCGTTCCCAGCATGATTCCTTTCGGGATTAAGTGGGTGCGGTGGCCGCTGCGCCCCACGCGCTGAAGGAGGCGCGCGACTTGGCGCGGGGAGCCGTACTGGATGACTAAGTCGATGGCGCCGATGTCGATGCCGAGCTCGAGCGAGGAGGTGCAAATGATGGCGCGCAAGGCTTCGCCTTCTTCGTTGGTTTGTTTTTCTAAGTTTTTTTCGCGTTTGAATTTTTCTTCGACTTCGATGCGGGTTTCTTTGGAGAGGCTGGAGTGGTGGACCGCGATTTTTTCCTTCACGCTCTCCAACTGGTAGAGAGCGGAGGCGAGGTATTCCGCGGCGTACCGCGTATTCACAAAAACCAGCGTTCGCTCGTGCGAGTCGACGAGCTGCTCAATGCGGAACAGTCTCCCGGCGATTTCTTTTTTGGTCCCCAAAATTTTGCGCGTCTCTTCGGGGG
>JBBILJ010000027.1:0-12044 GCA_037444945.1 Microcaldota archaeon
CGCGTGAGCAAAAACAAGAGAAATAAAACGCCTCGCCTCCAACTAGTTTTGCAGGGGTGGCCGAGCTTGGTCAAAGGCGCAGGACTTAGAATCCTGTCCCCTAGGGGTTCGAGGGTTCAAATCCCTCCCCCTGCATTATCTCCACGTCTCAGAGCACTAGCCATATCGGCACGTTCGTGCCGAATTTGGCGCTAAACCCGATTAGACCCTTCCGCGGAGGAAGATATGTATGAACGGGTTTGAAGTGCACAAGAGCATGAAGAATTTCGAGCAGTCGTGCGCTCGAGTCGAGAAGGACGACGAGGTTAGTCCGGAAAACAAGAAGTTGATTCTGTCGTTCTCGAAAATGCGGTTAGCCAAAGGCTCAAGCCGGTTGCGAGTCGTCAAGTGCATGTACGGCCTGCGTTTCCTCTCGCATTGGCTGAAAATGCCTTTCGAGCAGGCGACGAAAAATGACTTGATCGAACTCATCGGCGAAATCGAGCGGCAGGACTACGCCGAGAACTCGAAGTACGACTTCAAAGTCATCTTGAAGATGTTCTACAAGTGGCTGAAAGGCAACGACGAGACTTTCCCGCCTGAAATCAGTTGGCTGAAGCCAAGGCTCAACAACCACGCGCACAAGCTTCCGGAAGAATTGCTGACTCAAGACGAAGTCTTGAAAATGGCGGAAGCCGCGGACAACCCGCGAGACAAAGCCCTGATCCTCGTCTTATATGAGTCCGGTTGCAGGATTGGAGAGATACTAACCCTTAAGCTGAAAAACGTGATTTTCGACCAATACGGCGCGGTTTTGAGGGTAACTGGCAAGACCGGAGATAGGAGAGTCCGAATTATCAGCTCGGCTGCTATCCTGGCTTCCTGGGTCAATTCCCATCCTTACGCCAACCAGCCGGAAGCGATGCTATTGCCCGCCCTGGCAAGAAACAAGATGAACGAGCAGAGGGTTATGAGCCACGCTTCGATGTACAAGATGCTCAAAATCATGGCAGAAAAGGCCGGAATAAGGAAACGTATTCACCCCCATCTTTTCCGGCACTCCAGAGCGACGGCTATGGCCTCGAAGATGACGGAGGCACAGATGAAAGAATATTTCGGTTGGGTTCAAGGATCCGACATGGCGGCAACGTATGTTCATCTCTCAGGTCGTGATGTAGATAACACCCTCCTGAAGATGCACGGTCTGGTAAAGGAGGAATCTCAAAGTGAGAGCAAAATGGCAATAAGGCCGTGCCCACGTTGCAAGGAAAACAATTCTCCCACCTCGAAGTTTTGCACACGCTGCGGCTCTCCGGTTGATGGATTGATGGCCCAGATTGACCATGACCGGAAGGCGAGCGATGAAGTCATGAACAAGCTCATGCAAGACGATGAGTTCAAGGAGTTCATACTGAAGAAAATCATGGAGAAGGGACTGGATAAAATTATGACTTCATAGAGAGGTCGTAATCTAGGTCGTAATTTTTTTGGTGAGATTACGGTCTGTTTTTAGGTCGTAATTTTCTCAGATTTTGAGGAGATACGCGTTATCTCCTTCAAAAAATCAAGGATGTTGCCCCCTTAATTATTGTCTCTCTCTCTTCGGTGGCTATTACTTTCCTATTCGAAGGTCAAGAATTTAGGTCAAAAATTCCCGTGAAAATCTTGACCTAAAAACAGGTCAAAAAATCAATGGAAATCATCGAATTAGGCCCCAAATCTTTGATTTATCCAGGAATAGCTGAACTATTATTTTCTTGGCCACTCCCTTCGGTTTGGCTATTCCAGCCCCGCGCCAGAATTTCGAGCTTCGTTTAACCGCACGCCCAGCTGCCTGTTCCTTTGCGGCAGCTTTAGGAACCCGTCCACGGAAAGGTGGGTCATATAGCCGAGAAGACCGAACAACGGCAGAGCAAGCCGCTCTACCGGATTAGCATAGAAAATCAGCCCTACAACCAGGAGGAACAGGCCATATGCAAAAAGGTACTTGGTGCTGTGGAATTCCTTAGCTTTATTTACGTATATCGGCTTTGCCTCGCTCGAAATCGCATAATAAACGAAAACTGGGCCGAAGAACAGCAGGGCAAACTTGGCCAAAGAATCCGGTTTTTTATTCTTGTCCTTAGAGACCACCAACAGCGAGTCGAGGTCTGGGACGAAACTGCTGTAAACGAACACCAAAAAGCCGAGGAATAACGAATCTAAGACCGTTTTTCCGATCAACAGGCCGGCGGCTACATAGAAAATGGATGCCGGCAGAATGACGTGTTTGACAGCCCACGACATCGCTGTAGAATGCTCGCTAAGCTCCCCCTCGAATTTTTCAAAAGTTGCCTTAATCAAATTGGCAAGTTTTAGATCCCAAATTCTCTTGAACTCCCGCCGTGTTTTCTTCATAACTCTTCCCATACCGTAGAAAAAAGTGACCCGCCCTCACCTTTTATTTAAACAAAGATAATGAGATGAAAAGATTATTATCTATTTCATTTCTGAAAGTAAACAACTATCGTCGCGGCATCATCTGGTTTAGGGGTTATGACTCCGTTGATGTCAGTTCTTTTTCGCATCCCTTCTCTTGCATGAATCTCGCTGAGCATCCGGCTTATGTCCCCGCCATGTTTCAGCATCAGGGATGCCAAGTCTGCAGATGGATCTGCTCCTCCGTCCGAAGTTTCATCAAATGCTAGATTGTCGGTAACTCCATCCGTTGCAAGGAACAGCAGTTCGCCTTTCCGAAGTACCCCCCTTCTTATTTTTAGGGTGAAATCTGAACCGGGGCCGCCGGCGATCAGCTCCGCCGAACTCCCGGAAATCTTATAGACGCACGAATCTGAAACGCTCGCAGCTAGATACCTGCCAGTCTTAGTGTCGATAAGGGCTATCGAGGAAGTTGTCGCCCTTCCGTCACCGTATCTTTTTATTTTGGCATCCGCCTCCTCGATTGCTTTCCTTACGCTGGCCTCCATCATGCCCCAAGAGGCATCAGGGCGATCCAGGGCGGCTTTCAGTTCCCCACAAATGCTTCCGGCTGATTCGGCGGAAGCGGCTTCCCCGTTTTCATGTCCCCCGACCCCGTCGAATACCCCACAGATGTAGATCCCGCTCCTTGCGATATACGCCGAGAACCCCGCGTCCTCGGCGATTTCATCCTTTGAGCCTTTCTTCAAAACAAGCCTGGCTTCGAACCTGGCACCGCGCACAGCCTCGTTCGTTATCTCATCCCCCGGCTTTGCGATTCGTCCTATCGCAATCACGGTGGTTTTTCCAGAAACGTGCTCGTTGTCAACTCCTGTTTTTTTAGCGGCTATCATAATCACATCGACTCGGATTCATTCTTTTCCGTTTAGTACTAATCTTGACGAAAATCAAGTTGATAATGATTTATTTGCCAATAACGTCTTTTAACTAGTTTTATATTCCTCTCGTCCCAGAAGCTCTGTCGGCGGTTGGCTTCAACCTCTGCTCTCAGAACGGTTCTGGGGAACCTTCCAATAAAGTTGAACCCATACAAATTAGATATATTTATATACATTAATAGCATAGATATATCTTATGAAAGGAGTACAAGTTCAATTGATGCATTCGCCAACACTAAATACTGTGTTAATGGTAGAGAAAGCGCTGCAAGAGGCAAAAGAGATAATCAAAATCTCGGAACTGAAAAGAAGGCTTCCAAAACAAGTTATGCACTCAACGCTAATGCAAATCCTGGACTACCTTCAGGAGAGTGGCAAAGTCCTCATAACAACCAAAGGGGTGGTCTGGATTTACCGCGCCCCGGCAGAGCTGGAGAAACTCAAACAGAGAGGATTGGAGATATGAACGATAAACGACCGGTAAAGGTTATCCTGCTGGACCAAGCCAAAGAGCAGTTCGAGGAACTTAACCGGATCGTTGGTGAGCAGCAGGCAAAAGGGATAACCAACTCTGAAGAAATCCAGCTGTTAAAGTCCATAAAGCAGAAATCCGAACTCTTGAAGCTAAATCCAACTTACGGCGACAATGTACCTAAAAAACTGATTCCAAAAACGTTAAGCGTGTCAAATCTCTTTCGGGTTGAATTGACTGGATATTGGAGGATGCTTTATACGCTCGATGGAAATCAAATCGAGATCGTCGCCTTCATTCTTTATCTCGTAGATCATCCGACATACGATAAGATGTTCGGCTACCGGAAAAAGTAAGAATCTAGGCAGGGGCTCGCTTTATATTCTTCTCGTCCCAGAAGTCCAGTCGGCGGTTCGGCTCGAACCTCTGCTCTCAGAACGGTTCTGGGGAACCTTCCCCTGCACTAAAACTACGTCTTCGAGCACTAGCTGTATCAGTTGGCGCCGTTGCTCATAACGGCAATAGGTTTGCATTTTAAAGCGGTTATCGCAAATAGTCTCCATGGATTTATTTTCAATCATTATTCTGGGGCTCACGCAGGGCGTAACGGAATGGGTTCCGATCAGTTCCAAAACTCAGGATACGCTGGTTTACCTCAAATTTCTGGGGGGGAGCCAAGCGCAGGTAGTTCCCGTACTCCTCTATCTGCATATCGGCACCGTTCTCGCTGCGTTGTTATACTTCCGAAAAGAAATCGCCGCGATGCTCACTTCAATCATACAGAAGCCGACCGATGTTGGGAGTCATTTCCGCTCCAAGCCGGGCTTCCTTTTCACTTCACTGCTCTTCACCGGAGTCGTTGGAATCCCGCTTCTTCTCCTTGAGAAACAACTGTTTCCAAACCTGGATTGGGGCCTGCTTTTGGCCCTCATGGGGGCGGGACTCGTCGTTACAGGATTTCTACTGCTCAGCCAGAAGGGAGTTCAGAAGCGCGATATGAAGGAGGTTAACTGGACGGACGGCGTTCTGACCGGGATTCTACAAGGTTTGAGCATCCTGCCGGGAGTTTCCCGCGCGGGAACGAGCACGACCGGCTTGATTTGGCGGGGATTCGACAGCGAAAGCAGCTTCCACCTCAGTTTCCTCCTCAGCATACCCACGGTGGTGCTCGCCGAACTCGTGTTTTATGTGGGGGGAGCAGTAACGTCATTTCCAGTCCTCGACGGGCTCCTTCTCGCCCTCTCGAGTTTCATATTCGGCTACCTCGCCCTCGACGCCCTGCTACGATTCGTCAAAAAAGTTAATCTCGCCTACGTCGCTTTTGCTCTGGGGCTCATCATGATTGCGGCTGGGCTTACCGGCGCAGGCTGAAGGGCTTAATGATCACGACACTCGCGGCGTAATAAATTTACTTAGTGGGAGGCGTTGAAATGGGCAAGAGCAAGAAGGACTTGGGGCGGCAAACACAGGGTCTGAAGAAGCGCATCGCGGAACTCGAGCAGAAAGTCGCGATGGATCCCGTGAAGAAATTCCCAGCCATGCACGTGGAGCTCGAGGAACTCAAAAAGAAACTCAAAGAACTCGAGTAAACGCGCTCGCCTAATTTTGCACTCTTATTTTTTCGCCCACAGCGCGAGGAGTAGCGCAGCGGCAAGGGCGACGAGCGCGGCAGCCGTGAAAGCAGGCAGGACACCCCACGCCGCCATCGCGGCGCCGAAGAGCACGCTTGCGGGCAAGTAAACCGCGCCGACGGCGGTGTTGTACGCTCCCAGAGCTAGGCCACGCTCTGGGTCTTTCACGATGTCTGAAATATAGGCCTTGTTAACGGACTCGTCGGCCGTCACGAAGACGCCGTACACCGCGAAGAGGAGCGCGAACTGCCAGAGTTGCGTGGCGAGCGCAAAGCCGAGCAGCACCAAACCATAGAGGAGAAAAGAGGCCACGATGACGGGTTTGCGGCCCACGCGGTCGGAGAACTCGCCAATCGGGATAGAGAAGGCCGCGTACGCGATGTTGTAAACAATATAGACCAGGAGGATGTCTTGCGCCGCGATTCCCGCCTGTACGGCGCGCACGATGAGGAGCGCGAAACTAAAGTACGCGAGCGAAAACAAACCGGACGCGTACACGTAGCGCTTGTAGTGGTCGGGGAGGCGGCGCAGCGTCTGCCAGAACGGCGGCTTTTTCGACTTCACGGTTTTCGTTTTTGCGCGCGGCTCGCGCACGAAGAGCCAAATCACGACGACAGCAAGAAAAGCGGGCACGAGCGCCGCGTAAAACACGCTTCGAAATCCTTGCTCCGTGCTGCCGAGCCACGCGAGAACGAAGTACGCCAGCACGGGACCAACGATGGCGCCCAGCGTGTCCATGGCGCGGTGCAATCCAAAGGCTTTGCCGCGCGCGTTCTTTTGCGTCGAGGCGGCGATGATGGCGTCCCGCGGCGAAGTTCGAATACTTTTACCGACGCGCTCCACACCGCGGAAAACCAGGAAGAGCGGCCACGTGTTGGCCAGCGCGATGCCGAGCTTGGTGAGGGAAGAGAGGCCGTAGCCGGCGAGCACGAATTTTTTGCGGTTGCCCGAAACGTCGGACGTGTAACCAACGAAGATGTCAAGAAGCGAACTCGCGCTGTCCGCAACGCCTTCAATCAAACCCACGATTTCCGAGCCCACGCCAAGAATCGTCGTGAGAAAAACGGGCAAAATCGGGAAAATCATTTCGGACGAAACGTCCGTCAAAAAACTAACGACACCTAAGACAAGCACGTTTTTGCGGATGCCGCTCAAGAGACCCATCGATTACCCCTCACTTTTCTCATCCTTATCTCGCTCATGAATTACCAGTGCCGCCACCAGAACAGGGCGCGGAAAAAGCTGAGGACATAGCCGAGGAAGAGGAGGAGAACGAAGAAGGCGGCCAGGTTGGCGTGCAAAAAGCCGGCCAGGCCAGCGAGAATCGCGTTCGGAGCATGCGCGTTCGCGAGGAGAAGGACGTCCGACGCGAGCCAGACAAACGCAGTGAACCCCAAGGCGTCCACGACTGGTTTAAGGCTGAAGCGCAGCAAACGCGAGTGACGGAAAAAGTAGTCTGCATATCCAAAGAGGAGAAATGCGGCAGCAATCCAGGGGAAAATGCGGGCGAGGAAGCCGATGAGAGCGGTGAGAAAACCGCTGCCAATGCTACCGTTAAGCCAGTTGAGAAGCCAAAGCCCCAAAGCGACGAAGAAAAGACCAATCACGCTCCCAATCAAGGGGCCGGCGAGGCCGAGCGGCGTCCAGTGATGCCAGTGCCACGCGTTCCGACAGCGCCCGTTCTCGTCGCGACGCACGCTCTCGCCAAAGTCCTCACCCCAGTCCCGCATTTCGTCGCCGAATTCGCGCCCCCAACGCGCCGCCCGCCGGCCGAAGCGCTCCCCGCGCCGCGCCATCCGCTCCTCAAAATCCTTGTCGAACACGCGCTCAGTTTTTCGCTTGGTACGGGAAGATTTACGCCGTGAAGCCATGAAACATCACTCTCCAGCGGCGTAGGCTCGCACGGCATTTAAATGTTGCCTGACTTAACTAATTGCATGACTCGTGCGGTGCGTTTCGCCGCCTTCGCTGCCGTACTTTTCGCCGTTTTTCTCGCGGGCTGCACATTCACCGTGAATCCAGCTGACCTTGCGCCACCGAGAGCAACGCTTACACGCAGCAGCCCGATTTCGTCGCTTTCCGCATCGCCCGCGCCCTCGACGTCGGGAACCGTTTTGTTGACGGTGGCGGAAGTCGCCAAACACAACACGTTTTCGGATTGCTGGATGATTATTCGAGGCAACGGGTATAATCTCTCCTCGTTCGCGACACACCCCGGTGGCGCGGCGTACATTCCGTACTGCGGCACGGACGGCACGCAAGCCTACGCCGATAAAGGCGGCCGGGGTCGACCACACTCCGCAGCGGCGAACGCCATGCTGCCGAACTTTCTCATCGGCGCCCTCGGTCAACCCCTACCCGCCTAACTTGGATAGATGATGTTGAAATGAACAAGTCGAGCGAACTCTTCCTCGCGCTCTTCGCCGCGCTCGCCCTCTTGGCGTTCTACGAGGCGTTCTTCCCCGTCTCAGCTGCGCTCGCCCTCACGCGTTTTCTCGCCCTCTCCGCCTTCCTCCTCCTTTGCGTCTCTCTCCTCATCGGGCCCCTCGCGTTGTTGCGCCCGCAGCCGTTCGCGCAACTCATCGAGTCGCGCCGCGCCGTCGGCGTCGCTGCATTCCTGTTTATGGCGGCACACTTTCTCGCCTCCTTTCTCTTCTCACTCGACGGCAACCCCTCATTCGTCTTCGCGCAACCCCCGCTCCTCGTCGCAGCACTGGCGATCGTGGTTTACTTCGCGATGGCGCTGACCTCCACGAACTGGGCAGTGCGAACGATGGGGTTTGTGAACTGGAAAACGCTCCACCGTCTCACCTACCCCGCGTTCGTCCTCGTCCTCGCCCACTTTTTACTCAAATCGAACGGCCTCTTCGTGACCGCGCCGGGCGGAAAAACATTCCTCAACCTCGCTGAAGTTGCACTTCTGCTCCTCGCCGCCGTCACGATCGTCCTGCAAGGGTGGGGCTTTTTCGAGAAGCGCAAGCGAAACGCGGCCCAAGCCGCGCAAGCCCCCGCCCCTTCGGCGGAAGGCTCGAATTAATATTTCGTTTCCCCCCCAACCGCGTCATGCCTGCCCGTAGTCTTGTTGTTTTCTACTCCACTACTGGTGCCACGCGGCGTGTCGGGTTGGCGGTAGCTCATGCGCTCGGCGCGGACGTAGAAGAAATCCGCTCCCCCATCAGCCGCTCGGGGTTTTTCGGTTTCATGCGCAGCGGCATGGAAGCCAGCTTGGGGCTGAAAACCCTGATTGAACCGCCGTCCAAGCGCGCGAGCGACTACTCGCTCGTTGTCATCGGGACGCCCATTTGGGCGTTCACGCTTTCCAGCCCCGTCCGAACCTACCTCAACCGCAACCCTCTCGGGGACGCGAAAATCGCCTATTTTTGCACGAGCGGCTCGGGGAAAAGCATGAAAGCGTTCGCCGCGCTCAACAAATTCCTCCGCCGCGACTCCCTCGCCACGATGACGGTGAAGAACGATGCGGCTCCCGTTCCCAATAAAGAGTGGGTGAGCGTGGAACCCAAACTTGAAGAATTCGACGCGCGCGTCAAGAGCTTTGTCGCCGACCTCGACCGCGCTCAAGGCAGCGATGGGCGAACGAAAAACTAGTTTTTGGGCGCGCTCGGCTTGAAACTGATTTCGAGCCCGCACGCGTCGCGCTTCACTGAGCCGAATTCCTTCATTTTTTGCAGCTTGGCGAGCGGGAAGACGGGGCCGTCGCTGCACACGAGGAACTCGTCAATCGCGCACTGGCCGCACAAGCCGAAGCCGCACTTCATGAAGCGCTCGAGCGAGGCTTGACACGCGACGCCTTTGCGGGCGCACAAGTCCGCGACCTTCTTCATCATGAGTTCGGGGCCGCAGGTGTAAACCGCGTCAATTTTTTCTTTCTCGAGCAGTTCCGCGAGCGCGTCCGTCGTGAAGCCCTTGCGGCCCGCGCTCCCGTCATCCGTGCAAACAATCACGTTCGCGCCCGCTTTCTTGGCGCGCTCCACGAACAACAAGTCGTCCTGGCTGCGCGCGCCCGCAATGAAGTGGACTTTCTTTTTCGCGGCGACGAGTTTTTCCACTAAAAACGCGAGCGGCGCGGATCCGCACCCCCCGCCCACAACGGCCACGTTACTTCCCTCGAGTTTGAAGGATTTACCGAACGGACCGCGCAAGCCGATGCGGTTATCGGGTTTGAGTTCCGCGATTTTTTGGCTAAACGGCCCGATGGCGGCAACCGTGAGGCCGAGCGCGGCGCCGTCCGAATAACTAATTGAGAAGGGTTTCTCGTCCACGCCGGGCAGCCAGCACATCACGAACTGGCCCGGTTGCGCGCTGAAGGCGGCGTCCAAGGTGAGCGTGACGGTGCGCGCGTTCTCGCGCTCGACGGAGAGCACGCGAGTCATCGACGTGAGTCTGAGTTTGTGAGCGTTCGAGTTAGGCATGAGCCGCACCCACGAGGTCTTCGATTCGGGAGACTTTGTTCTCCTTCATCCACGCGTCCATTTCGCGCTCGACTTTGCGGAACACGCCGAAACCCCGCTCGTACACGGCGGTCCCGATGCCGACGGCGGAAGCGCCCGCCATCATCATTTCGAGCGCGTCACGGCCCGTGCTCACGCCGCCCGTCCCCATAATCGGGATTTTGACGCTCTCGTAAACGTCCCACACGCAGCGCACCGCGATGGGGCGAATCGCGAGTCCCGACACGCCGCCCATCTTGTTCGACAAAACGGGCTTGCGAGCTTCGAGATTGATCAGCATGCCCGGGCCGAGCGTATTTCCCATATTAATCGCGTCCGCGCCCGCCTCCTCGACGGCGCGCGCGACGGCTTTGAGCTTGTGCGTGTTCGGGGAGAGCTTCGCGATAATCGGAATGCCGCCAGCCTTGTTTTTGACTTCGCGAATCACTTCCGCAGCGCTCTCCGGCTCGTACGCGAACGGCACGCCGTGCTCGCGCATCACGTTCGGACACGACAAGTTCGCTTCCAGCAAAGCGGGCTTTTCGGCAACTAGTTTTTCCGTGATGACGCCGAAATTCGCCGCGCTATCCGCAAAAATAGAGGCAATCACGGGCGCTTTCACGCGCTTTACCGCGTCCCTTAACTCTTCCGCGCCCTTCTCCAGACCCGGCGTCGAGAGTCCCACGGCGTTCAACACTCCCGCCTCCCACTCGATCACGGTCGGGTTGGGGTGCCCCGTGCGCGGCTTAAGACCGATGGATTTGAGCGTGACGGCGCCCGCCCCGTTTTTGGCGGCGCGTTGAAGCGTGGCGACGGTGACGCCGGCAATCCCACTCGCCAAGACGAGAGGATTATGCAAGCGCACGCCAGCGAAAGCGATTGAACCGACCATTATTTAGTCAACACCACTCGTTAACCAAAACCGGGTTGGGAGAGGGTCTGCGTTCACTTAAAACCGCGCGACTCAACGATGCGTTCTTGGAGGCGACTGCGCGCGAAGAACGCGACGAGCAGGCCCGCCGCGATTCCCACGGCGGCGAGGGCGGGGTTGAGGTGTTCATCGAGCACGCCGTACACGACGGCTTCGGAGAGTAAGCCGGCGACGACGAGCCAGAGCAGGCGCAATTCGATGAGGTATTCGGAGAAGAGGCCGTGGCTTTTAATCGCCTTCACGGGGTAGTACCAGAGGAAACTCGCGGCGCCTAGAAGGACGATGGCGGGAAAGGTCAGCGTCGTCCACCTGCTTTCGAAGGACTCAACGATGATGGCCGCGAGGAAGATCGCCACCACGTGGGTAGCGAAAAAGCGGTTTTCTTCCTCGTTAAACCAATCGAGCATCTTCTTCATCCCGACCACCACCAAACTTAACGCGGCGAATCACTAAAAACCCTTCCCCTCAGCCGCCGCCTGCGCCGCTTACTCTTTTTATTAGGGGCACGTAAAGCCTTTCATGCTGACTCGCGAGTCCCTTTCGGGCTTTGACGCGTGGTCTGCCCCCCTCGACGCAACGTTCAAGCGCCTTGCGTCCACTCCTAACGGACTTACGGACGAGGAGGCGCGTCACCGCACGACCGCGTTCGGCCTCAATGAACTCGCCGCCAAAAAGAAACGCAGTTTTCTCCTTCAATATTTATCGTATTTCTTCAACCCCCTCAACATCGTTCTCTTCGTCATCGGCACCGCGTCCTACTTCCTCAGCAGCCCGATTAGCGCGGGCATCATTTACTTCATGATTCTCGTCAGCGTCACGCTCACCTTCTACCAAGAATACACCGCCCAAGACGCGGCCGAACGCCTCCGCAAACTCGTCCACAGCACCGCAACCGTGCTGCGCGGCGGCATCACGAAAGAAGTGCCGCTAAAATACCTCGCGCCAGGCGACGTGGTGGACCTCTCCGCCGGCGACCTCGTGCCCGCGGACTGCCGCATCCTCGAGTGCCACGACTTCTTCATCAGCCAAGCCTCCCTCACGGGTGAGAGCCTTCCCGTCGAAAAAGCGCCCCCCGCCTCCAAACCCGGCGCGAGCATTACTGAGCTCAACAACGTCGTCTTCTTTGGGAGCAGCGTCGTGAGCGGCTCCGCAACTGTCCTCGTCGTACGCACGGGCCTCGACACGCAGTTCGGCGAACTCTCCAAGCAACTCTCGCGCCCCGCTGGG
>JBBILJ010000028.1:0-11907 GCA_037444945.1 Microcaldota archaeon
TACCGCCACAAGCACGGTCGCCTCTTGCAATACCATTTGCGCGCGTACGGAAGCGCGTGTAGGAAGTTTGCAAGGGAAATCCCCTTCTGGCATCCGGAGAAAGTGGCGAAAGCAAAGACTGTTTTTTAGCGGGGAGGTCGGAGTCCAAACTCTGAGTCTCTTAAGGTAAAACTTTACGACTTGCCTTATCAAAATCTGGCTATATGCTGGAAAATCCGAGTATCCCACGCTACCCACTGGCAGAGGGGTTGCTCCGTGGCTTAAAAACCGCGAGGCAAAACCTTGCTTTGTGGGTGACAAAGCGTTGGGTGCGGACAATCAGCAGGAAAGGCTAGATGCTGCGTGGATTGTTGGATTCGTCGACGGCGAAGGCTGTTTTCACGTCGGGTTAAACCGATTAGAGAAAATGGTTTTGGGCTGGACGGTCCTTCCCGAGTTTCGTGTCGTGCAACATCAGCGCGATGAAGCCGTGCTGTAATGAATCCGGAATTATTTCGGGTTTGGAACGGTAACGGTGAATAACGGTGATCGCAAAGAGTTTCGCGTGCGGGGCCTCAAGAATCTGAACGCAATCGTTCGGTTTTTCAGGCAACACCCACTTCAAACCTCGAAGCGAAAAAACTTCGAGTCGTTCGCTGTTATTCTTTCGATGATGGAGCAAAAACGGCACTTAACGCAAGAAGGACTGACCCAAATCGCTCAAATCGTTTCGTCGATGAATCGTAAAGTAATCTGCAAGTATCTGGAATCCTCAGAGACTGTACGCCGGACCCCGCAGGAGGCGGGGAAGATACAGTCCGACCCGTGCAGCGATGCGCGGATGCCGACAGAAATGCCTCGGCACACGGAGCCCGCGATGGGTTTCGGAGTAACAACGTGAGCGTAATACCTCGCCGCTTAATTGGCGGCTTGCATGAATGGCGTAACGAGCGTCCCACTGTCCCTGGTTTAGACCTGGTGAACCCACTACTCAGTGAACATGCTGAGGAATTCTAGGGGGAAACGAAGACCCCATGGAGCTTAACCGCAGTTTGTAGTTGCGACGCGGTTGGCGCTGCAAAGCGTAAGCAGGAGCCGTTATGCCGACCCTCTCGGGGGTTGGATAGGCGAAAGTGTGACACTGCTCTGCGTTGACTGCGTTGCTGACTTGCCCGCAAGGGTGAGGACAGCTGCTGATGGGCGGTTTGGCTGGGGCGGCACGCCTTCGAAAAGATAACAAAGGCGCCCAAAGGTCAACTCAGGCGCGTCAGAAACGCGCTGTAGAGGGTTAAAGACAAATGTTGGCCTGACTGTGATCTTAACAAAATGGGTCGCAGGCTCGAAAGAGGGGCTTAACGAACAATAGTGTCCCCGTTAATGGGGGCCTATTCTGACAGACAAGCTACCCTGGGGGTAATTTCCCAATCGTCTTCCCAATTCGAAGTCCACTGGCAACTCCACTGGCAGACACCTCCCGAAAAGGATGCCTATTATTCGGGTGCTGAAAGGTTTGATGAATGAAGATTTCGCTTACCTCGTCGGCGCTCTGGGCGACGCGTGTTTCTACCAAAACGCGCGCAAAGGGCATTACTGCGTGGAGTACGAGCAGAAGAACCGGGCGTGGCTCGAGCAAGCAATCATTCCAAGGATGATGGCGTGCTTCGGTCGAACGCCCCGCCTCGAAACGCGAAAATCGGGGTTGTTTCGAACGCGCTTGAATTCAAAACAAGCCTTCGAGCAGCTCCAGTGCGTTTGGGCGGATGTGAGCATCTTTGAAAATGAGGCGCCACTGGTTCAAAGCGCGTTCATTCGCGGTTTCTTCGACTCGGATGGTAGCGCTCCCCGACGACGAGTCGGCGAGTCACCCCGAATCGAGTTCTACCAAAAAGACGCGTTCAAACTCGAAGTCATTGCCCGCATTCTTGCTTCGCAAGGATTTCACGTTCTGCGACTAACCAATTCGCGGGATGTCGCGCAATTAATCCTGCGGGGACGCGAGAATGTCGGGCGGTTTTGGTTGCTGGTGGGTTGCGAGCACCCAGATAAAGAGGGTGCTCGATTAGATTTTTTGTGACGATTAGGGAGTCCCTATACAGGCTCGTCGCGGGCGAGAGTTCATAGCTTCCCTCTCAAAAAGTTTTTGTTTTTTGAGGGGTTTAGTAAAACGGACTTTTCATCTGCAACGAGTTTTCGTTTTTCGGCGACGCATAAGCGCGTGGCTGGAGAGCGGAAGTAGCTTCTCTGCACGGAATCGCAAAATTTCTGCATGGAAGCTATAAACGAGTACGTCTTCGTTGAATTCCCGAGTTTCTCTAGCCTTCGCGCTGTCGCGTTCGTCTGAATATTTCAACGAAAACTCGGACTTGCGGAGGGAAGACTTCGTCTTGCTTTTAATTGAAGCGAGCGAATCGACCCCGCGGTTTGGTACATCGCTATCGGCTCGCGTCATCCTGGTGGTGCAGGAGCCACCAAGGGTTGGGTTGTTCATCCATTAAAGACGCACGTTAGTTGGGTTCAGAACGTCGCGAGACAGTTCGGTGGCATCTCCTAGAATTGCATTCATCGTCTGAGGGGAAGGATCCCTGAGTACGAGAGGAACGGGGATTCGGCGCCTCTAGTTAAGCGGTTGTCTTTCGGCAGGCCGCGTCGCCACGCGCTACGGGATAAGTCCTGAAAGCATCTAAGGACGAAGCTCGACCCAAAACGAGACGATGTCGATCACCCGCAGCAGACGGGTTTGATAGGGTGGGCGTGTAAACCACGAGCCGCAAGGCGAGTGGCGAGCGAACCACTACTAACGATCGGAACACCTTGATTTCACAGCCATCACTCCCTCCAGGGTCTCTGGCCGGCGCAAGCCAGCCCGAGGCCTGATGACGAGGCGAGATTCTGTTCTTTCATGAAATCAAGGACAGCACCTTCAGCTCAATTCCACTCACGAGTTCGTGACGTGAACCATCTCCAACAACCTACTATCCGCTTTGCGAAACGAACAAAAAAAGGAATTCGTCAATCGCGCGCATCCATTATGCGCGCCCGCTTTGAGCACGAAAAACGTCTTCGGCTTTTGCCGCTGCACGTTTTTTTTCAACGCCTTAGCGCGAGCCTTGTTTGCGGGACGGTTTTTATTCGCTGCTGACTTTTAGTCGTCTTGGTTTTTCTCGCGTTGATCGGCATGGTGTTGTACGCGGACTTGCATTTTCACTCGAAGTATGCGCGAGCGGTGAGTCCGCGGATGGTGCTGCCCGAAATTGCGCGCGGCGCTAAACTCAAAGGCTTGGGTTTGATGGGGACGGGGGACTTCACGCACCCCACTTGGTTTTCCGACTTGCGCAACAACCTAATTCGCGACTCGGAGGACGAGTTCTACGAGCTCCGCGACCCCGCTCTGAGAACACTCGGGATTCGCTTCATGCCGACCGTTGAAGTGGCAACCTTTTACTCCACGGGTGGGGGTTTTTCGGGCGTCAAGAAAGTCCATCACGTCATTCACGTTGCGTCCCTTGAAGAGGCTGCGCAACTCAACGACGTTTATCGGAAGATGGGGAATTTGGCGGCGGATGGGCGCCCCATGTTCGCGAACACCTCTCCGGCGCAGCTTGCTGAAATCACTTTCGAGGCGGTGCCGAGCGCGGAAATCGTGGCGGCGCACGCGTGGACACCTCACTTCGGAGTGTTCGGCTCGATTAGCGGTTACGATTCCATGCAAGAGGCGTACGAGGACCAGTGCAGGCGCGTTGTGGGGATTGAGACCGGGATGAGCAGTGACCCTGAAATGAATTGGCGCTGCTCCTTTTTGGATTCCTACGCGTTGATGAGTAATAGTGACTCGCACAGCCCGACGCCGTGGCGCATCGGGCGCGAAGCGAACGCGTTCAGCGACGACGTCCACAATTTCAAGCAATTGTTCAAGGCGGTGCGAAGCAAGGACTCGAAGAAGTTCTTGTTCACCGTGGAAGTCGACCCCGCGTACGGCAAGTACCATGTGGACGGGCACCGCGCGTGCAAGTTCTCCTGCGACCCGAGCGAAAGCAAGAAAATTAAAGGTATTTGTCCCGTGTGCCACAAGCCGCTCACCATTGGCGTGTTGAACCGCGTGGAGGAGCTCGCCGACCGCCCCGCCGGCTTTCGCCCCAAAGGCGCCATTCCCTTCAAACGCATCTTGCCCCTGCACGAGTTGCTAGGGGCGCTAAACCATACGGCCGTAACCACGAAGAAAGTGCAAGCGCAAGCCGGCTCGCTCATCATGGATATTGGCAGCGAGCTCGGCGTCATCCTTGACGCACCGCTCGAACAAATCGCGTCCCTCGCGGGCGCCCGCGTCGCCGCCGTCATTGCGGAAAACCGCGAAAGCCGCTTGCCCGTCAAGCCTGGATTCGACGGCGAGTACGGTGTGCCGCTGCTCGGCGAGGATTTCGAGAAGCGCGTGGCGCGCTACGAGAAAGGGCAGAAAAACCTGGGCGAGTTCAATTAGCTTTTAGGGGTGTTTCGAATAATGGTGAAGACGATTATTCAGGTGGTGACGTTTGCTGGCGCGACGCCCGCCGAGTTGTTCGACTTGTACGCGGATTCTAAAAAACACGCGGCAGCCACGGGTGCGAAAGCCGCGATAACCGCCAAAGCGGGCGCGAAGTTCTCCGCGTGGGACGGTTACATTAGCGGAAAAACTTTGTCGGTTAAGCCCAAGAGTCGAATCGTTCAGTCGTGGCGCGCCTCAGACTGGGCGACGAGCGACGCGGACTCAACTCTTACGTTGACGTTTAGAGCCGTGAAGGGCGGCGCGGAACTTAAAATGGTTCACGCCGGAGTTCCCGACAACCGGTACGCCTCCCTCAAGACAGGCTGGAACGACTTTTATTGGACGCCGTGAAAGGCGTATTTGAAGCGCTCAGAAAAGTAGCTTTTTTTGTCGCCCGTCTCGCGCGCTTTAACTCGCGCTCCTAATTTCGAGCGTGGTGGGCGGCACGACGCGCACATCAAGCGAACCGACATGCGTGAAGTCATTGCCCGAGCACCCGTCTGTCCCGCCGCCGCACGAGTGAAAGCACGCGTTCGTCTCCACGACGCTGTACGCGCACGCGGCGGCCGCAAGCACGCACGCCGCAATTTGCCAGAAGTAGTGTGCGGGGTGCGACAGCACGAGGGGGACGTACCCGCTTCGGCCCGGGTAGGTGACTGCAGAGTACGAGAAGGACTCGAGCGCACTCGAAGGTTTCGCTGCGTCCGAAGCCCGGGGAGCGAAAACCAGTTGTCGGGGAGCCTGCATGGCGGGCGGGCTCGCGCTCACGTTCACGGCTGCGTTCGCGGCATCCCGCACGGCCGCCACCTTGATGCTGGCGGTTGGAGAGAGGGCGCCGGGCGGCAGGAAGAGGGCGGGCGTGAGGAAGGCGAGAGCCGCCGCGCTGTCCGGGTTATTCGCGAAGTGCTGCACGATGGCGCCAAAAACCAGGGATGCAGCGAGGCTGACGCCGACGGAGACGGCGAGGCTGGTGGCGGTGTGCACGTACGTGGCGGACTTGGGGTCGCCCGCGCTCGCGCACGTCACGCCCGCCATCACGCACGTGCTGATGGCGGTCCCGAGTTGCCCCCAGCACGCTTGATTGCAGATGCCTTTGAGAGAGTGCTTGACGGTGACGTCCGTCAAGCCGTTGGAGTCGCCCGTCGAGGAGTACGTTTCGATTTTGGTGCTGTAACACCCTTCCAGGACGCTGGAGTCGAAGCGAACCGCGACGCCGTTGTTCGCGACGCTGAACGCGTTCGGCGCGATGAGGGCGTTTCCATCCCCTAAGCCCGTCCACGCGGTGTCTTGCAGGGCGGCGCTGCTCACCACGCACGCGTCGCTCGGCCCATTCACGTACGCGTACAACTTATCGCATAACGGCACGGTGCGCGCGTCCCGGCACGAACCGCTCGCGTAATTTTTCGCGTTAAGTTGCAGGGGTCGAGACGTCAAACTCCACGCGACGCCGTTCACGCTTTGCGCTTGAAGGAGGTAGATGCCGCGATCGTTGCGGCAATTCTCGTCCGACGCCGCGTCGGGCGCAAGGGGAATTCCGATCTGTGTCAAGTTCACGTCGCGACTCGACGTCGTGTCCACGACTTCAAGGTACGTGTAGTTTTCGGCCGCCAAGTCGTCTTTGAAGAAGTGATACGGGTAGCCTTCCGCGCTGCCTTCAAAACCGAGGGGGACGGTGACGAGGTTGGATTGATTGAGCCAGACTTGGCGCCGGTACGACGTCTGGACGGGACGAAAACCTTGCGCGTTGCAGTCTGGATTACAATTCGGTGCACCCTTCCAGTTCGCGCACGGCACGCGGCATACGTCCAACGTTCCCGTTGGAAGACACGCGCACGCGAGCGGAACCCCCAAGAGAAGAGAGTCGTAACGGCTGCCGCACGAAAAATTATAGACGCCTAAGCTGGATTGCCCCACATCGCCGGTTTGAAGGTTGACGCTGGGCTGACACCCCGCTTCGCCCTGCGTTTGGCACTGGTTAAAACACGGAATCCTGCAAGCACCGGTTTCAGCGTCAAAGTACGGGGAGGATTCGTCACACGTCACGTTCCCAAAACCGTTCCCGAACACAGTCCCCACCGGTACACTCGCCGTATAATTGTTGGCGGGCGAGCACGCGGAGTTACACGAGGGGGGATTGATGAGTTCGCAAGCGGTCGTGCAGCCCGTTTGGGTGAAACCGCACGAAACGAGTTGGGAGCCGTCCCAGAAGTACTCTCCGACGGGGATGGAGGCCACGCCGTCCGGCGTGCAGCGCGCGTCGTAATCAAAGCGCGGAATGTTTTCCTTCGTGCACGCGTTGGAAGCGGGATCACAGGGCAGGCCGTTCGCGTCCGCGACTTGATTACAAAACACGTCCCCGCTTTGCGGTGAGTTGCACGGAACAAGGTTCGTTTGATTGCCTTCAATGACTTGCGTCCAGTCGCTAAGCGACGGGCGGCAGTTCTTTAAGTTATTGGCTTCACAGTACAAGACCGCGTTCCCGTTGCGCCGAAACGCCGTTAACGCGCCCAAACTTTTAGCGCGCTCGGAAAAAGATTTCGCGAGGCGTAAGCCTCCACTAGGCGGCGCGCGGGCGACGAGCGCGACGGTTTTTCCCGCGTACCGCAAACTCAGCCGCGCGGTAGGGTTCACGACGGCGTACAACACGCTGGCGGGCGTGCGGGTATTGAGAGCGGCGCGCTTGAGATCGCCGCCGCCCTCCCCAACGAGGTCCGCGGTCGCGGTACCGAGTTGGTTGTTTGACGTGATGGAGACGAGTTGCAGGGATTTCGCTTGCCCCTGTAGGCGGTTCTCGCCTTGGAGTTCGTCGCGCAATACATCTTTAATGACGAAAGCCCGTAAACCCGCCGATTCGGGCGGGAGCGGGACCGGTTTAACGGTCACGTTAATGACGGCGTACTCCCCCGAATAACCGAACACGAGTTGCGCGTTGGAGCCGCGAATTCCAGCCACACTCGCCTTGAAGCGGTCGGGGCACGATGTTTTTTCCGTGTTGTACTTCAGCGCGCCTAACCTGGCGTCGTACTCGTAACATCCGTCCGAGCCGTCCGAGCTCGTGATTTTGAGGAGGATTTCGGTATTGCGAAAGGTGAGGGCGACCGCGTCCGCGGGAAAAATTTGATCCACCAACAAGCCGAGTTTTTTGCAAGGCACCAGCAAACCCAACTCAGGGTCCGCGCTAATCGAAATGTTGAAGGGACAGTCGTTGATGCCGGAAAGGAGGGTGCGGTTCGCGAGCGGAGGCAGCGACAGCGTCGCGTTCGACGCGTTAAGAAGCGTGAAATTGTACGCGTAATTGTTTTCGACGCCGTTATCGTACGTGACGCCAAAACGCGTTTTGCCGGCCGGCGCAAGAGGCAGCACGACTGCCGTGCCGTGAAGCTGACCCTCAAACGCGCTACCCTTCGGGAATGAAGAGAGGTTGAGCGTCACGGCGCCGCCGCCGCTCGGCGCGCGAATCACGGTCGTCTTACTCGACACTTGTACGCTGGAAAGCGACGTGTACGGCGAATCGGCTCGAAACGTGAAGCGCTGCGGGTTTCGACGCAAGTCCACCACGTCCAGTTTGGCGATGATGGCGCTCCGCGAGCAGTTCGCGAGCGTCGTCGCGTTCACCAGACAGTCCCCGATGGCGTACCCCACGAAACCCTCGCCACCCTTCGCAGTTTCGCCGAACTGTTTTTGCTCAAACGTCGCGGTGACGCACGCGTCCGACGAGCAGTTCGTATCCACTTGATCACTCGCAAGCGGAAGACTCGCTCTCAGGGTAGAGGCTTGGCACCAGTTTTCCGACTTGTTCTCGAGTGTCGTGTTCAGAACCGCGTCGGCGGGATTGCGTAGCGTCGCGTTTCCAGTATCGAGGAACGAACGGTAAAAAACAGTGACATTTGCGGCATTCAAGCTTGGCGAAACGCCGATTTTAACGGCGTACAAGGCTTGTTGGACGCTTGACGCGTTCGCGGAGAGTTCCACCCACGCGTATGCGTTCGACTCGTAATGCGGCTGCACGTCGAACGGCGCGCACTCGTTCGCGGTGAAGCCACCGCGAAACGCGGTCGCGTTCGGCGAGTTACCCGTGATGCCGCCCGTTTGTTCGTCCACCGTCGCGAAAAAGCCGGCGCGCTGACCGGCTTTGCTTGCCACTAAAAAGCGCGCCTCCACGTTCTCCCCCAAACGCACGCTATCCACGCGGCGGCCGTTAGCGTCAAAAAAGCCGAGCAGGGTCGCGAAGGTGGAGTTCGTGGCGTTTAACGCGATAAAGGGGATGTCGAGGGTTTGCACTTCGTTTGCCGTAATCGAGAACGGGAGGGTGGGGAGGGGGAAGTAGCCGTTGGGCGTGGCGATTGACGCGTTGAGGGGGACGCGCGCGGGAGCGTCGAGTGTGCACGAACCGCTGACCGTCTCGCACGAGTCCAGCGTTTGATTCAGACGCGTCATGTTGATGACGGCGTCGATGGGGGCGCCCGTTACGGCGTCCCGCGCGTTGAAAACAATGGTGCCACGCGCGGGGGAGAGACGGATTTCGAGCACGTTCTCGGCGGCGGGTAGCTCGGCGGCGCCATCGCCTTCTGCTGTGTCCTTCGTCGCGCGCACGAGGACGACATCGCCGCGGGGCAGGTAGTAAAGAGTGATTTGGCCCTGAAAGTCCGTCTGCGAGCCGTTGAACGATGGGGGTTTGGAGGATAGGAAGGGAATCGGAATGGGTGTGCCGTCTGCCGTGAAAAGCGCGACGTTGGCTTCGTCTGCTGGCTTTTCTTCGGGGTTCAGCACGCTGACCGTGAGGTTGGCCGCGTTCGAGTCATTCGCCGCCGGCAACTCCAGCGTCACGTTTTCGCCGGCTTGGAATGCTTGCAAGCCGTAGAGGCGCTTGGGGGAAGCCGCTACCGCGGTGTACGAACCTGCAGGCAACGTCACGCTCCACGGGTTGTTTTCGTCCGTGAACGCGGCCACGTGCTTGTTTGCATCCACCACGAAGATGGAGGTCGTGAATAACGGCTTTCCGTCGCCGAGAACAATGATGTCGGACGCGTTGAACTTGACGGCCGGCACCGCGCTGGCACCCTCCGCGGCGGCCTGATTCATGGTGAGGAGTTGGGCTTGTAAGCGCGTCGTGGCGCCTTCCCGCACCACGGACTCGTTCGTTCGGGCGGGCACGAAGCCTTCTTTTTGCACGACGGCGGCGACGCGCAACCCCACCGGGGCGTCACTAAACACCGCGTACCCGTTGAGCGTTTTCGCCTTTGAAACAATGGTTTCACTCGCCGCGTCTATGAGCGCGGCTTCCGCGTTGTTGACGGGTGCGCCGTCCGCGCCCGTGACGAGCACAAGCACGCGTGAGCGCAGGGACGCGTCTGCGAACGAGAGAGCGGCAAGTTGCGTGCTGTTGAGGATGGCGGAGCGGCGCTTGGGCGGCGTGATCGTCGTGGTGGGTGCCGGTGTGGCGGTGGGCGCTGCGGCTTCGCCGAGGAAGAGCGTGAGGGAGGTTTTCGCGTTCGTGTCCGCGATTTTCGAGGTCTCGCCGATGCCTGCTTTCGAGGCTCGGAACTCGACGCGGTCGAGCGGCAAGTTTTGGAATACGGCGGTGCCCGCTGAGGTGGTTTTTTCGCCGAGGAGGCCGCCGTTTGAAGCGTGCGCTTCCACGCTCGCCCCTTCCACCAAGCCGGTCGCGCTGCGCACCGTCACGCGAAACGAGGGAACGCCTTGTGGCGTCGAGAAGAACAGCCAGCCCGCCGTGGCGAGGACAACGACGGCGAGGAGGAGCCAGACGGGTTTTGGAATCGCTCGAATGCGCTCGAAAAATGCGTCGAGAGAACTGGTTGTTGTGCCTTCACCGTTCTCGTATTGGGAGTCCTCGAAAGCCATGGGGAGAGTAAAAACCGCGCGCATTTTAAACGTTCAGACAGCAACCTTTCCAGGAATCTCGCCAATGGCCTCCGCTCCCGCCTCAAGTCGTGCCCGGTTCGCGCTCGAGCGCAGCCACGCCGAACTTGCTGATGCCGTCCACGACGCCGTTCGCCTTGCCCTCCAACTCGAGTGGCCCGTCGAAAAAATAGAGGTTCAGCAGCCCCGTGACGCGACTCTCGCCGACGCCGCTACGCCTGTTGCTTTCCAGCTCGCTTCTCAGCTAAAGCTGAACCCAGCCGCTCTCGCTGTTAAACTCGACGTCGCTCTTGCCCTTCCCGCCTCGTTTGCATCGAAAAGCGTGAACGGGGCGTACCTCAACTTCGTTTACGCCCCTCAACTCTTCGAGCAAGCCGTCAGTGAAGCCCTGCAAAACCCGCCCGCGTGGGGTCGCGTCCCTGCGAGCGGCTTGATGGTGGTGCTCGAGTACTCGCAACCCAATGTGGGTAAGCCGTTCCACTTTGGTCACATCCGCTCCACGCTGCTCGGCGACGTTCTCGCGCGCCTGCTTCAATCGCAAGGCTGGCGCGTGCACCGCATGAATTATTTGGGGGATAGCGGGACGCAAGTCGGCAAACTCCTCTTCGCCCTCGAGCAGTACAAGGACTTGCCGCCAATTCACAACGAAAAAGACATGTTGGAGTACTACATTCGCATCAACAACGAAATCGAGGCGAACCCCGCGTGGGGTGAAAAGGTTCGCGCGATTCAGGAACAAATCGAGGCTGCTGACCCCGCCATCCTCGAAAAACTCAAGTTTGTGCGCAACACGAGTTACGAAGCCTTCCAGCGCAACTACGACGCCCTCGGCGTTTCCTTCGACGAAGTCACGGGGGAGAGCGAATTCATTCCTCAAGCCAAAAAACTCGCGGACGAGGCCAGGCAGAAAAGCGTGGCTTTCGTGGAAGAAAAAAGCGCGGACCACCCTGGCGGCGAACTTGTCGCGAACCTTGAACCCGAACTTTCTAACTTCGTGATTCTCCGCAGCAACGGAACCACGCTCTACTCGACACGTGACCTCGCCCTGGCGGACTATAAAGAACAAAAATTCCACCCGGCGCGCAGCGTCATCCTCACGTCCGCCGACCAAAACTTGCATTTTCGTCAAGTCCGCTTGACGCTGAAAAAACTCGGCCGCAATTATGTGGACCGTTACGAGCACATCGGCTTCGGTCTCGTCACGACTCCCGAAGGCAAAATGAGTACGCGTGCGGGTCGAGTGGTTCTCCTCGACGACGTGATTCGCGAAGCCGAAAACGAAGCCAAAAATGAGCTCGAAGAAAGAGCGAAAAGCACGGAGGGACGCGTCGCCGCGTACTCCACTGAAGAAATGAAGTCCATCGCGCACGACGTTGCCATCGGGGCACTCAAGTTCGCCACCCTACGCGTCACGCCCGAAAAAAACATTCTCTACGATTTTCGGCGCATGGTTTCGTTCGAAGGCGACTCGGGCGCCTACTTGCAGTACTCGCGCGTGCGCGCCGCCAATATCCTCGCCAAGGGAAAGG
>JBBILJ010000029.1:0-5270 GCA_037444945.1 Microcaldota archaeon
GCGCATGCTTTCGGCGGCTAAGTCTTCGCGGTCCGTGATGCTGACGGTTTCGTCGATTTTTGGGTGGGCTTTCCCGCGCGAGTCCGTAATGATGGTGGCGTTGAGTTTCCGGACGAGTTCTTCGGTGCCGTCGGGGTGGATGAGTTTAGATTCGCACGATAGGTGCGTGTCTTGTACTCTGCACGAGGTCGTGTATTTTCTTCCGCTTTCTGTTTCAAAAACACCCATGGTGAATCACCTTTTACCCGAGGATTTCAAAGTTGTAACCGAAACGTTTGATGGTTTTTTTGAGGTTGTGGAGTTCTTTTTCGTGTTTGTCGATTTCGTTTTTTCTCGCGATTTGGCCGTTCACGTTTTGGAGGAGGGCGCGGCGCGTGACTTCGCTGACGCGGATTTCGTACTTGTTTAGGGGGAAGGAGTCGTTTGAAGTGTAGAAGCGTTCGCTCGTGCAGACGAGTAGGCTGGGGTCGTTTTTTTGTCGGCTGCACGAGAAGCGAATGGGGCCGATTTCGCTTAACGCGACGGTTTTTCCAAGCACGTTTAATCTCCTTTTTACTGGATGCCGTCGCCGAGGTCGGCGATGTTTTCTTTTATGCTTCCCCCTGTACCCATAGTGAACGGCATGTTGTTAAGGGTTGGGGTTTGGTTGCCTTGTAGTTTTCGGAACCCGAAGTAAACGATGGTGGCGATGAGGATGACGATGGCGATTTCGAGGAGGGTTGTGAACCAGTTGGTTTCCCAGAGTTCGCGTTTTTGGACGGGAAATGAGTAGAAGTTGGTTCCTTTCGTGTAGACGGAGTAGGTGCCGGCTTGGAGGTAGGAGTAATTTGAGTTTGGTACGGGTAGCGTGACGCTGGCGGCGGTGCCTTGCGCGATGATTAAGTCTTGCGTCATGTTTCCGTTATTGAAGTGGACTTCGTAGGGCGTCACGTCGCTGAACGTGAGCGTGGTGGAGTCGCCTTCTTTGAGGGCGCTTTGGTTGCTCGTCACGTAGTTCTTGGCGTTTATGGTTGCGGTCGCGGTGTCGTACTGGGCGTTAGCGAGCGTGACGATGTAGGTTCCTTCGCCTACTCGGAAAGAGTTGCCTTGAATGGGGGCGTTGTTGACGACGAAGGACGGGTTTTGAATGATTTGCCCGCGCTGGTCGGTGGCGCTGAGCGTTACGGTGGAGCCGGGCGTGGGGTAGAGGGGGTTGTATGAAACGGTGGCTTTCGTTTTGTTGATGAGGGTGTCCGAGCATTTTTGGGTGGATAACCCGACGTCGGCGCAAATCTTGTAGGTTTGCCCGCTTAAGGGTAGAACCGTGTTGTCTGGAGAATTGACTCCATTAATCGAAATCTTGGCGCCTCGCAAGACGGTTCCGTTAACGCTGACTGAAATGACGCTCGTGACGCCGTTCTCTAAAGGCGGGTTAAAAGTCAAGTCGAGGTTTTCAAGCGTGAATCCGACGAGCAAGGTTTTTTCTTGCGCGAAAATCGGGACGTTCTTCCGGTAAATTCGCGTTAAAAGTTTGAAGACGCCCGAGTTGGAAGAGAGGCATTGCGCAGTCCACACGCCCGCGATGGTTTGGACGCTGTTGGGTTGGCACGTGACGCCTTCAGCCGGCGTGAATTCTGGAGTGACGCCGTCGCTGGGGAGGACGCCGTTGACTTGAATGAAGAAGGGGGAGTTGGGTGCGATGAAGGTGGGGACGGCGACGGTTTGCGTGAGGTTCGCGTTACTCGGGTTTCCTTGGTCTTCCGCTATCGTGATGCTGTACGTGATGGTGGTGTTGACGGTTTGGGTTCCGAGTTCTCCGTAGATTTGGAGTTGAGCTTTCGTGGTTCCTGTTGGGGCTGAAGCAGGGGAGAGAATGACGGGAATCGTCATGCTTTCTGCGGGTTGGAGGGTTTTGAGGTCGAAGGTTCCGAGGTGGAGCCACGCGGCGCCTTCGGGTTGGAGAATGAGGGTTTTTAGGGTGACGGGTTTAATGTATTTGTTCGTGATGGTTTCCGTGATGGTGTAGTCGCTTTCAGAGTTCTTTTTGTAAATGATGTGGCTAGTCGGGATGACTTCAAGGCTTCCGGCGGCGTTGCTGGGGCTTTGCGTTAGGGAGAGGAGTGTGTTTGGTTCGTAGGCGCCGACTTCGAGGATGCTGCTTTGGGTGGCGGGGTAGAGTTGGATGAGGCGTAGACGGACGCCATTCGTTAAGTTGAGGGGGTTTAAGATGTCGATTTGCGCGTTTCTTTTCTCGATGGTGTTTCCGTAGTAAGCGTTAATCGTCAGGTTGGTTGTTGAAATGTCGACGAGGTCGATGTTGTAGCCTTGCGGGTTAATGGAGAGGCGTTGTCCTTGTTGCACTAAGACTTGCTGGTTGAACGGGTAATTAGTGCCGATTCCCGTGACGTTTATCGTGACGGGAATGTTTTTCGTGATTTGCGTGCTTCCCGAGAAGCCCGTGAAGGTGAGGTTGGCGGTATAGGTGCCGGTGGCTTGGATGGCTGGAACTAATAAGGTGGCTTTAATGGTGTCCGCGGAATTTGGGGGTAGGAGGAGGGTTACTTTGTCGAGGGTGATCCAGGGTGCCGCGCTTCCAGATAGCGTTATCGTTACTGGTATGGAGTTGTTTTCTGTTGAGATGAGGGCGAAGGTCGTGGAGGCGCTTTGGGTGGCATTCCACGATGAGGGGCCGACGATGAGGTCAGCGGAGGCGAAGGACGCGAATAAAAGTAGGAGAGCGATGACGGTTTTTTTCATTAAACTCCCTCTTTCGTTTTAATTAGGGGGAGGCATTAAGAGTATAAAAACCTTGCTTGAAAACGCTTAAAGCGACTAATCGAGCCTCCAAAAAGGCTTTTTGTGGGTTTGACGATAAATTATTTACTTGTGCGAGTAATTTTTTTATCGTTACTTTTAAATTCTCCTCCACGGTTCTTTTCCGTTGGTGTTTAGCGTTGCGCTTTCGTCTATTCGTCCTATTATCTATCCTTCTTTTAGCGGGTTTGCCAGTCGCATTCACGCAATACCAAGACGTCAATAAACAACTCACTTGTAGTGGTAGTAATGCGTGCGAATTACTCGTCACGCGGTACTACCAAATTTTGAACGAGTCAGGCGTACTGATTCCTGTTACGAATGCACTTGCGGCAAGCAAGCCGTCCGATAATGCGCTCACGTTCACGTATGGGGCTTCAACTTACTCGATTACGGGGCCGAGCGATTCTAATAACACGATTTTTTTTTTAAACCGAAGTTTTGGGTATAAGTGGGGCGCGATTTTTAAAGTAAAAAACGCGAATTATATTCCGAGTTTTACGGTTTCCTCCAATCAACCCATTTCACAACTCGACCCGTTCACGCTTTTGACTGGGGGTCAAGAAATCGATTTTTACGACTTAACTAGGAACGGGTACACCGTGGCTTTTCGCCCGCTAAACAACGGGAACGGGAACAACGATAACAACAACACGGTTCGCGTTGATTTAACTAAGAACTGGACGGCGGCCGGCATCCCGGTTGGGAGTTACGTGGAAATCGACCCTGGGAGCGTCGTTTACATTAGTGGCGACCTCACCATTGACGCGGGAACCAACGCGGCGTACACGAACACCACCATTAATGTTCAAGGCAACGTTTTTGTTTTAGGCAATTTGACTCTCACGAACTCCAACATTATTTTTAATCAAACAACCGACTTCCAGTACGGGCTCTACACTTTTTCGGGCAGCCAATTCAAGATGACGAACGGCACCATTAGTGCTTCAACCTCGAATGATTGGAAGTTGACTGGGAGTGGGGGAACCATTCTTTTAGACCTCGTCCAACTACAGCAAGGCGTTCTTCCTTTGGGCTCGTCAAAACCGCCCTCCCTCTACGTTTTTTCGTCTAACGCGTTCGCGAAAATTCAGAACTCGTCACTCGCCTCCACCGGCGACCCGAACTACGACCCTATTTATACGGGATTAGAAGGTGGAGGAGACACCTTAATCGCTAAAGGAACCTCTTACGTTAAACTCATCAATTCGGGAATCTCTGGAGGCCCAGGAAATAGCTATACGTGCCCCTACTACAGTATTTCTGGTTCGAAGGGAGGGATAGCTATTACGGCTTACGAAAACGCGGTCGTCGTCCTACAAAACGCGGTAGCAATTGGTGGTGGGGGCGGAGGAGGTTGCAGCTACGCTAACAATGGCGCTTCGGGTGGAGGCGGCGGGGTCGGTCTTTACTGCTATGGCGCGTCAAAAGTTTATGTCGTGAACGGTTCAGCAATTACTGGGGGTATCGCTGCGAAAGGCCTCACCAGCAATGAACTTTACGGTATTGGTTCTGACGGGGTTGGCGCTGACGCGGTTCAGTGTTCCTCATCCTTCTACTCGAATAACGCGACGCTTACGCCCGGAACAGTTAGTGGGGGTGGTGGTCGTACTTGGTCAAACTTAATAGGGCGCGGTCTTTTCATGAATCAAAGCGCGAACGGGAGCGTAAGCAACACCCTAATTCCGTCCGTTACGGGACCCGCAAGCTTTTGGACGCCACAGAATCGTAATAGCGTTATTTACTTGACGGATAACGTGCGACTCAACAATTTTGTTAATAACACGGTTTTTGGAACCACGACGGGTGCAGGGGATGGATTAGGTTTTACGACCGTGTTAACTCCGTCGGCCGCCCTCGAGATTGCTGGGAGCGCGAACGTGAATTACTCGTACGGTAACGTGTTGACGGGAGGGAGCTCGACGAATCTTGGCGGCGCAGGCTTACGGATTGTTTCCTCGTCGGCGCGTTTTCTCGGCTTCAACAACACGTTTACGAACGGCTACGGCGGCGCGACGGGTATAGCGATTGACGCGTTAAACTCGAGTGCAGCCAATATTCGCGTTCAAAACTTTACCGCCATCGCGGCTTCGGCAACGGTAACGGAAGGCATCTCGATAGGGAACGCGTCAAGTATCCAGTTATGCCGCGCTAGATTCTCGATTAATCCTTTCAACTCCATGGTTCAATTCGAGAATTGGGGTAACGCCACCATCAAGAACTCGACGATTGTGAACGCGACTTTCTCCTTCGCTCCCAGCAACCCGAACGCCGTGATTTACTTGAGTGGGGATTGGGGTGCCGCGCCAAACTCGACGACGACGTTTAGTGCAGGCACCATTGTTTACCGCTACATTCCAGCGTTCGTCGTGGATTCCGCGGGAAACACGTATTCAAGCAGGAACGTGAACTCGACTCTCTCGGGAGCGCTGCGTTTTAACGGGACTAGCGGCGTGAATGGTTTCGTCAACATTCTC
>JBBILJ010000029.1:5284-11724 GCA_037444945.1 Microcaldota archaeon
GTCGAGCGATTTTGGAGTGAATCGCTCCGTGAACACGAACCAGTCTAACTCGACGCTGAACGGTTTCCCGTACTCGCTGGAGAGCCAAGCGTTTTTGCCGAGCAACCAGTCGGGTTTGCCTGCGGACCCGACTCCGTGTGAAGCCGACTTTGGGGGTAACTCTTCGGATGGCGTTGTCCCCGCCGAGCCCGGGTTGTTTATGCAGACGAGTGGGGCGCCGAGTCAAGTTGCGCCGGCGAGTGTGGGTTCGCTCGTGTCGTGGTCGTCTACTCAAACCGTTACGGGTTTGGGGACGTGCTTGTACTCGATTCCGCACCCTGACGTTTCGGGCGTCACATTCATTCAAAACAGTACGGGCTCGAACCAAACGAATCTGGGGACGAATGTGGCGCCGCAGTGGAGTTGCTCGTCGAACGAGTCGGTTTACACGGTGTTTTGGTTTACGCCTGCCGCGACTCAAACGAGTACGGGTTTCTTCACGAATCAGAGTAATCCGGGGAATTTGTCGACGCAGAATGTTTTGAGTAACGTGACGGTGTCTAATCCGAGCGCGGAAACTTACGCGAGCGTGGTTTGGAGCGCGATTCCGACTCCCGGAGGATTTTCTTGTTCGGGGAATGGGGGGACGATTCTCTCGATTGCGCCATCTTCAAGTAGCGTGCAAAACGTGCCTTGTTCGGGCAACGACATCGTTTCAAGCACGACGAATTACTCGAGTTCCACGGTTGGGGAGTGGAGCGCGAACTTAACCGCCTTCAATTCAAGCCTCGCGTTGACGAATATTACGGGCCAAGTGTCGCTGAATGAAACCAGCGTCATGGCTGGAAGCGAGTTTTTGCGGGCTTTCGCTTCCCCGATTACGCCTTCCACGGCTTGCCCGACCATGACGAACACGAGTGTCGGCGGGGACTTGTGGAGGAGTTGCAGGGTTTTTGACGTTAACGGCCGCATAAAAACTTTCCAATTCATTATTCCGCACTTTAGCCAAGAAAACGTTTCCGGCGGCGGCTCGCAAAACTTTGTGAACTCGACGATTAACGGCTCGACGATTGATAATTACTCGAACGTGACGAACTCCATCAAGATTAACGTCACCATGATTTACAGCGTCAACATTAACTCGAACGTGACGAACAGCAACGAAACCAACACGACCCTCCTTAACTCGTGGGTGTCGAACTCCACCCTCAACTTTACGACGGGGATTTGTGGGGGTTTAGGCCTGCAAAACATGACGATTTTTAACGCCGTCGTCGTCGGTTCAACGCTCGTGACGGGAACCATCACGTACAACGGGACGGTTTACTTGCCTGGAACGGATATTTGCTCCATGTACGGCGGCGCCTCCTCGGACCCGAACCAGCCCTTCGTTTACTCGTTCGGCGTGCCTGACGCGGAAGCCGGGGGGAACACGAACATTACGGCGAAAGTGGATGCGCGAGGAAAAACTTTGGTGAACGTGACGGCGACGGTTGTACGAGCGGACGCTTTACCGAACACGTACGGCATGACGGGTAATTTGACGAACACGACGGTAAGCAATTTTACGCTCCAATACAACACGACGACGACTTACCCCTTGGGGGGTTACGCGGTCGTGGTTCGCGCGACGAGTTTGAGTACGGGAGCGAACGCCGCAGTCTTCGCGGTTAAATCCACGCCCACGTTGTTGAACGTGACGACGAACCAATCCTCGTACGCGCCGGGTTCCAGCGTGTTGGTGAGCGTGAATTTAACGAACGGGTACGGCGCGTACTCTCCGAACCAAGCCGTTATCGTGAACGTGACGCGCTTTGACTCCACGCGGGTTGTTTCGTGGAACGCCACGACGGGTTTGGGTGTGCTTGGTTTGACGCTTTCGACTTTGACGCTGGATTTGAATGGAACGTACGCCGTGAACGCGACGTATAACTCGACGGTAGCGAACTCGACGCAGTACGCGTTGACGCCCTTGTACGCGTTCGCGGTTTACCCCGCGTCGGCGGCGTACTTTACCCAGACGGGTTTCAGCGTGAACGCGTTCGAGACGCTCGTCAACACGGGAAACCAGCCGTTGAACGTGTCGCTCGCATCCAACCAGTCTTGGTTAACGGGTCCCGTTAACGGGGTTCTCGTTGCGTATAACTCGACGAACACGTCGACGCTCACGATTAACGGGGCGGGCCAACCCGTCGGCACCCAGAACGCTTTACTCTCCTTTAATCAGAGTGGGGCCGTGAATCAGACTGCGCGTTTGGATGCGTCGTTCTTTTCGGGCGCGACGCCGAACCTCGCCGTTACTCCGGGTTACTTGGTTAATTCTTTGAATCAGGGCGCGTCGGCGTCCCAAAACGTGACGCTCTCGAATACGGGCAACGCTCCCGTAACGGGTTTGTCGTGCATCGTGACGGGTGACGCGAGCGCGGCTTATTACTCCGCGACGAGTGTCCCGGGCGCTCTTGCGGTTGGGGTGAGTGCGAACGCGACGGTTACCGCTAACGTTCCCAGTGGTGCTCCGGGCGGGAATTACACTGCTTTGGTTTCGTGTAGTGGGACGGGCTCGAATGCGGTGAGTGTTTTGTTGGATACGCGCGTTAACGCGGCGCGCCTCATCGCTATTCCCGCCAGCGTTTTTTCGACGGTTAGCGTGAATACGCCTTACTTAATTTCGTTCAACATTCAGAACGCGGGTTCTAAAGCGTCGGGTCCCGTGACTTGTGCGGCTGGAGGTTTGGCGCAATTCGTGACTTTAAACCCGAGCAGCCTCGGCGTCCTTAACCCCGGCCAAATCGCGGGCGTGACGGCGACCGTGATGGTTCCCGACTCGCAGCCGGATGGAGCCATCCAGATTCCCGTTACGTGTACGGGTTCGTCGAGCGCGACGAGCACGTTAAACTTGCAAGTCGTTGGGGGTTACGGGCCGTCGAATAACGCTGGTACGAGTGGTGGGGGCGTGATACCGTTCACGTCGATTAACGTGACGCCGAATAACGTGTCGCTGGCGGGAACCGTGAACGCCGTCTTAACTTACACGGTTTACGTGCAGAATCAAGGGAACGAGCGCGCCACCATTAACGTTTCTTCATCGGTTCCGTGGCTTTCCTTGCCGGACGCCACCTTCACGTTGACGCCGACGCAGAATTACTCCTTCACGTTCACCGCTAAAAACTTCACGGTCACGGACCGCTTGGGCGTCATCACGTTCCACGCGGTTGGAGTGAACGGGGGCGTCAGCGAGCGCGCCGTCACGGTAAACTTGCTGCCGAACATCCCCATCACGACCGTGAACGCGGCGTTGGCGGCGGCGTCCTTCAATTTCTGGGTGATTATCCTCGCGCTCGGCCTCGTCCTCTTCGCGCTCGGGTACCTTGCACCCGTCCTACAAAACAAGCCTTTGGACCAAACCCAAATCTACATCTCTATTCTTGGGGGTTTGATGGTGCTCGTCAGCCTTTACTTGACGCTTCGAGGATAAAAAAATTTACCGCAAATCATTAATATAGACCGTGAGTTTTCCTATTCCCCCAGTAACAGTATGAGGGGCGCACGCTCCCGTTTGGACACGCGAAACACTCCTTCGAGCCGTTGGAGTGCTTGGCGGACGAACCGAAAAAACCGCTCGCGCCGGGCGACCAAGGGGAGGACTCAAACGAAGAGAGAGCGCCTTTCTGCTACGGGGAAAAAAACCAAAGGTGATTTATTGTGAAAACGCGAGGACAAATGGAGTTAGGCACCCTGTTTGGCGCCGTACTCTTTTTGGCTGTCGTCGGTGTGGGACTCGGATACCTGGGCGTCATCAACATTGTGGGCATCACGCCTGCCGCCGTGGGTAAGCTTCCGGGTCCAGCTGCAACAGCCATTCCTGGCACAACGTATATTCCGAGCGCTGTCCCCAGCGTCGTGCCGTTCCAGACGAACCTGGAGTACGACTTGGGCGCCGTGGATGGCTTGACGGGAACCTACGTGAACGCCAGCTTCTACACGCGAATCAACAGTGGCGCACCCCTAACGTCCGCAGTCAGCGGCGCGACGGGCCTCGACAGTGCAGCCGTCAAGATCGCGAACATTAACGGAGGCGAAACCGTGTCGGCAGTCGTGTACGGCGCGGCACCCAACTATTTGCCGAGCAACACGCTTTACTTCTCGGACGCCCCGTCTCAAACGTCGACGCAGTTAACGCTTGGAGCGAAAATCAATCGCGTCCTAGCGCAAATCTACGCGGCCTCGAACGCGACGCTCACGGCGTACAAGCCGACGGGCGTGTTGCCGTTGAATAACGCGACGAACGTGACCCTCATTCCGGGGAGTCCCGTGCAAGCGCTCGAGATGTACATGACGGCTAACAGTGCCGCCGCGCGTTATGGCAACCCGACGTTCGCCATCTTTTACAACACGAGCGCGATTTCATCGGTCTCGGTTGCGCAAGTTGGTGGAGTCGTGATTGCGCCTCTCGGCGTCAAGCCTGCGCGCCTCTTGGCTGCGCACGTGTCTCCATACACGGTTGCGTTGTACCCCGCTAGTGAAACTGCGCTCGACAATTTTGCCGGGCACACGGTCACGACGGGCAAGTACGCCGTAACGATTACGGCCGCGGGCGGCTTCACTGGCGTCACCCCCATTTACATTCGGGGTGTGAGCAAGCAACCGTACGTGTGCACGCTCGCGAACGGCGCCGTGAACGGCAAGTGCACCGCTCCGAGTGGTGGCGCGACGTACAACATTGGGGACCTCGTTCCCGACCAGTACGAAATGCAGCTCAGCGGTGGCACGTTGATTCCGAATCAGTCTGAAGACACGGCTGAAACGGTAATTTACGGCCAAGTCTAAAAACCTTCTTTGAATTTAGAGGGGGATTTTTTCCCCCTCTTTTTCAATTTTTTTTGGGGGTGTTTTTAGACAAATGGATGTTTCGCGTAACGCGCTCTTAATTGCGGGCGGCGTCCTCGTCGTCCTCGCGCTCTTCTACTTCCAAGTTATTCCAGTCCCCACAACTCTTTTAGGCGCCGTGTCGCCAGTAACGACGACTGGAGCAACGATTGGTTCTCTTAGTCAAGTTTCTGTTTCTGCGAATGACCCGACGAACACGTTCCCGCAAGGACAACAAGTGTGGCTCGCTCAAGTCGTGGTTAACGGCGGGGGTCAGGGGCTTGTTTCGCGTTACTTTTCTCCTAGCGAGTTAGCGACTGGGGGTCGGACTTTTCAAGACACGTTCGGCATTAGTTTTAAGATGAATCAACAAGCGTGCCCGTACCCCTTGCAGAACAGTAATGTGGGTTTGTTTACGACGCAGTTGGTGGGCGTCAATTTTCACTTGGATTTGAATTCTCCTGGTTCATGCCAATACGACATCATTGGTGGTGCGGCTGCAAGTGAAACCTCGAACCCGATTGGTTTTGGTTGCTTTACTCCGAGCCATGACTTCTTCGTTAATGGCTATAAGGTGGCTTGCCGCGCTAATGGGGGGGTTCCACTCCAAGACTGGTATTGCTTTAAACAAGTCGAAAACTTGCTTGGAACGGCTTGGATCGTTCAACCGACGAGTGGCTTGCTTTGGAGCGCGACCGTAAGCCTTTCTAATGGCTCGTCGACGGAAGACATCACGATAGACCAAAGCCAGCAAAGCGGCATATCGAAGAAGAGTGACTTGGGGAACACGGCGGTTCAATGGATGGGCAACTATGGTACGGGCACGGTTTGCCCGCAAGCCAGCGTTCCGAGCGTGTTCGTGACTTCGAACGGTGTGCCGCGAATTGTCGCGCCGATTCCGTATAACTCGGTTACCGAGTTTAGCCTCGCTAGTCATGATAGTGAACCCTTTCCTTCCGTGTTGGCGGCGCGGGACGCGCATAATGCACAGATGCAGCAGTACGCGTCTTCGACGGCGGGAGTGGATGCGCGCTACCTCGCTGGAACCTTTAAGACGAGTGGGGGTATGCTTGCTTCCCTTTACCTCGACTCCACGGCGAACCCCGTCGCTTACCCCTCGCTTCAATTAATCGTGAAGGCGCCGTTCCTCGGCATCATTGCGTTGTTTTCGCAACCAAAAATCGTTCCCGGCAGCGTGTCGGCTTGCAGTTTCCAGAGCGGCCAACAGGGAACCTTGTCGGCTTCGATTAAGAACGCGGGCAACCAAGCCGGCAGCGTTCGCGTCTACCTTAAGAATTGCGCCGCCGCGTTAAGCGTATTGAACCAAATGGTTCCTCTAAGCGATATGGCTCCAAACGAGGTTCGGAGCGCGCGTTTTAGTTTAACGGGCTCCAACGCTGGCGGGGGAACGATTACGCCTTCGTGCGTGTTGAGGGCGGAGGACTGGAATAACGCACAGATTTTCGACGAACAAACCGTTTCGTGCAGCGTCACGAGCGCCGCAATTACGCCGACTCCCTCACCGATGCCGGGAGGGGGAGGTACTGCAACGCCGACCCCGACGGTTGCGCCAACCGCGACGGCTTCGCCGACGC
>JBBILJ010000030.1:0-11661 GCA_037444945.1 Microcaldota archaeon
CACGGCCAGCTGAACCAGCCGCGGCCGGCCCACGTCCACGAGCGCGTCCATGGCTTCGCGGGGGACGGGGCGTTTTTCGCACGATCGCACCACGCCGTTGAGGATTTTTTGTCGGTCGAAGGGTTCGCGGCGGCCGTCTTTTTTCACGATCGTGAGTTCGACGTACTCGACGCGCTCGTAGGTGGTGAAGCGTTTTTCGCACGCGAGGCATTCTCGGCGGCGGCGGGTGGTTTCCAAGTCCTCGGTCTCGCGCGAGTCCAGCACTTTGCTCTCCACGCTACCGCAGAATGGGCATTTCATTGGTGAATCACGACCGCGACGATTTTTGCGTGCTTAGGGCTCGGAAAGGTCATTTTCACTTCAAGCTCCAACCGCCAAAACCACAACCCCTAGTGGTTTACTGGCCTCCCCACCTACAACATATTGATATTTAAATATATCGACCGCATTCATCGCCAATTGACGAATTCGTTGGTTTTAGGGGTTTTAATGGCTCCAAGACAGGAACTAGACTTATTGGTTAGGCAATAGCGAGGCGCGAAAACGGCTCACCTGCGCGAAAAAAATCGAGGTCGTTTTCCCTCGTAAAAAGGGCGACCACTCAAATTCTTCCTCGAGAAAAAAACGAAGAAACAAAACACCGAAACCGGTTGCGGATTTCAACGAAGGGGTCGCTTCTCAATCAAGCGAACGATGTCATCAATGTCGTCCGCTACGTGGATGAGGTTGAGGTCGCGCACATTGTGGATGAAGAAGTCGCGCTTAAGGGGGTTACGCTTGAGCCAGTCAAAAAGACCGCGCCAGTACGCCGAGTTAACGCAAATGACGGGAACCGTGTCCACCATACCCGTCTGCATGAGAACAGCGGCCTCAAAAAGCTCGTTGAGAGTGCCGAAGCCACCCGGATAAAAGACGAGGGCTTCGCTCTTAATCGACATAATGAAGCGCCGGACGAAAAGAAAGCGGAACGAGAGCTTGTGCGTATAAAGCGGCGCCGAAATGTGTTCCTTCTGAAGCAGTTTCGCGCGCAACCCGATGGAGGGCGCATCCGCCTCCATGGCGCCCTCATTCGCGGCCCGCATGATGCCGGGTCCGCCGCCAGAAACAATCGCGTAACCCTCCTCCCCCAACCGCTTCGCCAGTCGCCGGCAGTGCAAATAGTATGGACTCGACGGAGCGAGACGATGGGAGCCCTGAAAGGTAACGATCGGGCGGCCCGTCCCGTTGAGAAGAGCGAGGCCGGCGTCGATTTCCTCGCGGACTTGCTTGTTAGTCCAGTCCGTATTCGTGTAGTACTCGATGTTTTTGCGCAAGCGCGTTCGGCTCACGGCAACCCCCCGAAACGAGTGCGGCCGTCGGGATTTGAACCCGAGCTGCTGCCTTGGCAAGGCAGCGTCCTACCAGTCTAGACTACGGCCGCATAAAAAACAATGAGAAAAATGGGGGACTTGAAGATTAAAAGGGCTTTGCCGTTCCACACCTCCCCTTTAACTCTGGTGCCCTCGCCACACGCGCCAGATTACCACGACGGCCGCGAAAACGAGGACACCCAAAAAGAGCGCGTCGCTCGCGCCGAGAGACGTCAAGTCAATCCCGGACGCGAAGGAAGAGGGAGACGGAAGGGGCGCAGAGGCGGGCGGCGCGGAGAGGTCGACAAAAATAGGCGTCGTGCTCGTGGCGCCGTCAACGGCCAGAGCAACCGTGCCCGTGACGCGCTCGCCCGTGGGGCGCGGAAAATCGTAGGCGGCGTCCTGGAACTCGCCGGGCGTGAGTTCGAGGTCGCTACCGCGCGTCTGGCCGCCCAGCGCGACATTGAGGTGCACCACACTGCTTTGCGTTCCCTTGTTTTGGAGGCGCACGCGCACCGTGAGGAAGCGGTCCGAAAGCGAGTAGGAGAGTGAAGAGAGAGCGACGAGGTTGGAGGAGAGTTGTTCGCCGCCGGATTGCGCGATAAATGACGAGGAAACTTGTTGACCTAAGCCCGACACTTCGGCCGAGTAATTGTAACGGTACCCGGTTTCGAGTTGGGTCGGGAGTTGACCTCGCCACTCCACGTCGCGCGTGGCGCCGGCTGGCAGATAGGTGAGGCGGTCGACGGAGTCAAAGAGTGTAAGTTCTTTCGGCACGGAAAGCGAGAGGGGGACGGCGAGGGTTTTCGCTCCGCCGTCTAAACGGGCGCTAATCTGGACAAGGGAGCCTGGACCGAGGCTTTGTTGCGGTGCCGTCACGGAGAGCGAGTACAACCCTTTGAAGTCGTGGTGCGCGAGGGTGTTTACGCTTTGCGTGCGCGTGAATTGGACGCGGCTCGCGTCCACGTTAAAGCCCGTCACGCGAACGACTTCCGACACGCCGGCCTGATCGGTTGCCTGCGCGAACTTAAGATGCGTGCCGTCCAGCACCAGGGCTTCCCCGTACGTGGGGTCGAGGGGGACCCAGCGCCCGTTCACGTACGCCTCCACCCATGCGTGCGCACCCCACTCGTCCCCGGTGAACACCAAGCCCGCCACAAAGCGCGCGGGAATGTTGAGCTCGCGCAGAAGAGCGAGGAGGAGGTGCGCGTACTCGCTGCATTTGCCGCTCTTGGCTTGGTAGACTTCGCTGCTCGTGAGCAGGATGTCGCGGTACCCGACGCCTTCGTACTTCACGTAGTGGTTGACCCAATCCGTTAAGAGGACGAGGCGCTCCTCGTCGCTAACCGCAGGCGCGGTAATGGTTTGCGCGAGGCTCTTGCTCTCGGGAAAGAACGTCACGTACCGGCTGCCCTCGGTGTACGCTGCGCTTGGCGCGGGAGCCGGGATGGGTTTAAATGCGCGCTCGTCCGTGTGCACGACGGCGTGAAAACGCAGCGTTTGCGTTGAAGACGTCGGCGTCCAAGCGAACTCGACGATGCGATTCCCCTCTGCGTCGGTTTTGAGCGTGCACGCGGGGTCGCAGTCTATGAGGGGGTTGAAGTCGACGTGCTGGAATGGCGACTCTTCGAATGCGTAAGACGTGAAGCTCGCCTGGCTGGGAAGCGAGTCGGGGAGTTGAACGCTCCACGACAACGACACGTCCGCATCAAGAGCGCCCACGTTTTTCGGATTAAACTCGAGGGCAAAAACGGGAAGGGCTAAAAATAGAGCGAAGAGGGTAAGTAAGCCAAGAACGCGAACAAAATCCACGACAAAACTAGGGGGAGCCGGGTTTTGAGGGTTTCGCTACAGTTGGCGCGCGCCCGTAATCGTCCTCGACGCGCACACGCTCGTCGGGGTGCGGCGTAGATGCCTCGAGTAAGACGCAGTCCGTGATGGCCTCAAAACGATGAATCATGCCCGGTGAAACGTGCAGGCTCTGTCCCGCGGAGAGCTCAAAGGACTGCGTATCTAACTCGACGAGCAGGCGCCCCGACAACAAGTGCAAGACTTCGTCCTTGACGGCGTGGTAGTGCCGCGACAAACGCATGCCCGCCTTGATGCTTAGGATTTTTCCGCAGTAGAGCGGCGTGTCCGCGAACCACACTTCCTCACCCCAAGGCTTTTCGACGCGTTTAGGCGAAAAAGCAGGAGAGGTGGGGGCGGACGACATCGATTTTTTCGCCAGAAAGTAAGAGTGCCGTTGGGGTGATTTGAACACCCGACATACCGCTCTTCAGGTTCGCCTCCCCAAGCGCAAGCGCGAGGGAATCGGACGCTCTCCCTAGCCTCCACGAAATCCAACGTGAAAGGGAGTTCGAAGAACAGGCTGAGCTACAACGGCGTAAAAGCCAGTAACTAGGGGCAAGGGACTTTAAAATTCATACTCACGCTGCGCCACCCCTCGCCATGGCTCGCGCGAGGTTTTAATAGGTGGGCGCGCCGCAAAAACAAGGTATGGAAGTTGATCACCACGTCGGGGAAGAGTGCGGCGTGTTCGCGATTAGCCGCCGCGCGGGCTCTTGGCTCGCGCGAAAGCGCTGGGAAGCGACGGGCAAGCGCGTCGCGCGCGTCTTATACCGCGGCACCGTTGCGTTACGCCACCGCGGGCGGCAGTCCGCCGGCTTCGCTTACTACACCGAAAAAGGACCCCTAGCAGTTCGAAAGCTCGGCCACGTGGACGCCCCGTTCACGGACGACGAAAAGCAAGCCGTGCAGGAAACCCTCTTTACGGCCGGCGGGGAAGCGCAACATATGCCTCACTCGTTTGCCGACTTGTCGTACAAGGTGCGCGGCGTGCAGGCCGGCATCGGCCACGTGCGGTACACGACGAGCGGCACCAGTGGTGCAAACCAGGCGCAGCCGATGGAGGGCGATAATTTTTACCTCGCCTTTAACGGCAACCTCACCAACACAACGGAAATCAGGAAAACCGTCGAAAAAATGGGGGGCGCCCACTTACAGTTAGAGACGCCCGTAGACACGGAATTACTCGTTAAACTCATTGACGCGCACATGAAAAAAATCCAAGCTGGCGTTCGGGAAGACGCCCCCCTGCGGGAACCCTTGCTCGTGACGGCGCTCAAACACACGATGGCGCAAGTCCAAGGCG
Organism: Microcaldota archaeon; assembly: GCA_037444945.1. Classification (GTDB taxonomy): domain Archaea; phylum Micrarchaeota; class Micrarchaeia; order Norongarragalinales; family JBBILJ01; genus JBBILJ01. Next base: position 4,504 of record JBBILJ010000030.1, read on the forward strand.
CGTACAGCCTCGTGCTGCTCTCCAAACAAGGCGAACTCGTCGCCGCCCGCGACCACCTAGGTTACCGCCCCTTAGTGCTCGGCAAACTCGGCTCACGCCAAGTCGTGGCGTCCGAAACCGTGGCGCTCGACGAAGCCGGCGCCAAACTCCAGCGCGAAATCAAGCCCGGAGAAATTTATTACGTGGGCTCAAACGGCCGCGCCGAATCCCACCGCGGGGAGAAGCCCCCCGGCCTCCCTCCCGGCCTCGCGCACTGCCTCTTCGAGTACTTGTACTTCTCGCACTACCGCTCCAAAGTCCGCGTCAACGGCCGCTGGATTCCGCTGCAAAAGATTCGCGAAAAATTCGGCGCCAGCATGGCGGACGCTGTTCTCGCGCGCGTCAAGCGCGGACCCGACGACTCCCTTGACGACGTCGTTGTTGTCGGCGTACCGAATTCGGGTTTGAGCGCGGCGCGCGGTCTCGCCCGCAAAGCGCACCTCACACTCAGCGTCGAGCCCGAGGAAGCGAAGCCCGAATACGGGCCGATCGAAAAACGGTGGATTGCGCTGCGCGGCCCCGCCACCACGGATCGTCCCTCCATGCTCAAGCACGAAAAGCAACGGACCTTTATTGGGGACAAGGCCGGCATCGTGAAGGAGGTCAAAAAAGCGTACGAGGTGCTCTCAGAGGAAGTGCGGGGCAAACGCGTCATCCTGGTGGACGACAGCATTGTGCGCGGGCCCACGTTCAACAAGCTCGTGACCGAGTTCGCCAGCGCGGGCGCTTCCGAAATTCACTTCGTGTCCGCCGCGCCCCCCATTGTTGCGCCCTGTCGATGGGGTGTCGCGCTTGATGAGATGAAGGAATTGGCGGCAGCAAACGCCCTTACATCGGAGGGGCGGCGAGCGGTGCAGAGCGGCCAGATTAAAACTCCCGAGCAAGCTACCAGCGTTCTGAAGCAAGCCGTCACGAAGCTCGAAACCGACATGAACGATGAATTGCGCGAAAAAGGTCTTCCCACCCGCGTGACGCTGACTTACGCTAATATCGGCAAACTCCTCAAAATTGCGGGGTTGGTGAAGGGTAAGGCCGCGGACGCGTGCACGCACTGCTTTACGGGCTTCTCGATTTCCCCTCCGAAAGACGCATATGTGGAAGGAAAAATCGTCAATAAGCCGTCTCAAACAACTCAACCGCCCCTCCCCTTCTCCGAGTAGGCGGGGCCTCTAATTCTTCAATCCGCGCAAGTGGCAGGAGTCGTTGACGGCCGCGATGCGCCAGTGACCCTCTTCGAAAATCAACTCGTTAAGGGACGCGTTGCCTTGCTTAAAGACGCGCCAAGACCGGATGGGGGTTTGCGTGAGGGCGCCGAGCATCAAAATAATGGGGTTGTGGTGCGACACGATGAGGAGCGTCTCTTCGGGTTTTTGGAGGAGTTGACGAAAAGCGGGCACCACGCGGCGATCGAGGTCAACAAGACTTTCGCCTTCTGGGGGTCGCGACGCCGGTTCCGCGTCATAGTCACTCAACGCAACCTCGCTCCACGGCAACCCTTCCCACACCCCAAAGTTGGCTTCTCGCAAGTCGCGGTTGAATTCGACGCGGGCTTGCAAGCCGAGGTGCTCAACGGTTTGACGGCACCGCAACAAGTCTGAACTCACAATCACGTCAACTCCACCTGGTTCTAAGCGGCGGCCGAGCGCGTGCGCTTGCTTTTCGCCCAGCAGAGAGAGCGTGCCGTCACTCCAACCCTCGACGAGTTCTTCCTCGCCGCTCTGAGTTTGCGCGTGGCGAGCCAAAAAAACGCGGGAAACCATCGTTAAGCGTTGAGCGAGCGCGGTTTTTTAGCCCCTCCGTCGTTCCTTGTCCACAATGAACTCCATTGAGGAGGTATTGAAGGAAAGCCGCGTCATCGCGGTCGTAGGACTCTCCCCTAAACCCGAACGCGCCTCTCACGACGTGGCGGCGTACTTGCAACAGCAGGGTTACCGAATTATTCCCATCAACCCGACCGTATCTGTCGGGGAAACGATTCTGGGAGAAAAAGTGTACGCCAACTTACGCGACATCCCGTTCCCAATCGAGGTCGTGGACGTGTTCCGAAAAAGCGAAGCGGTTCCGTCCGTCGCGGAGGACGCCCTCGCCCTCACGCCCAAACCGAAAGTGTTTTGGATGCAGCTCGAAATCGAGAACGAAGAGGCTGCAAGAAAACTTCGCTCGGCGGGAATCTTCGTGGTTCAGAACGCGTGCATGAAAATCGAGCACGAAAAGCGCGCCCGCCAGGCTTGAGGCCTTAAGAGTCGGGATGGTTGCCGTTTGCATCCTGCAGAGTTTCTGGACCGATTAGGCGCTTCCAGGATGAGTGGAGTGAGCGATTTGGAAAGACGAGCGTTCGAAGTTCTACGGCGTGTGATTCCAAAGACGGTAAGGGCCCAGAAACGAGCTCTTCGAATGACAAAACAGCTCGCTCTTGTTTTTGCTCCGCAAGGGAACGGTGACCTTTGGACTTTAGGTGCTCAATGGCATGCTTGACGGCTTGAATTTGAAGAGGTGAATTCGGATTGAAAAAATAAGCATTGACGACGTCTTGCCCGCCAATGTTGATTTTAACGGGAAGTTTGACGACAACGCCCAACCAGCCTTCTTTTCTGGCAATGTTGGCTGCTCGTTCAATTTCTTCATTGGAGTCGATATTGAACATGCTGTCAGGCGACGCGATTCGGCGCGGTACGATTACCTGCCGGAGCTGGCTCCGAATCCGGTCCATGATGCGACTGTTTAGCGTTTTGTCGGACATCAAGGAGTAGTGCGCCTTGTCGACGACGTTGATAGAACGAGAGACAAGTTCGAAATCTTCGGTCGGAGAGTCAAATCGGCCATAGCGAATGACGAGTTCAGGCGATTCAAGACGTCCCTTGTCCGCCAATTTTACACTGACGGCACTCGTCCGATGTTGCCGTAACGCGCGAGACAGGTCGTTGGCAAGGGCCACGCCTACGGAAACCCGTTCGCCATGAACACGGCGCGCGGTTGCCTCCAGCGCTGACCGGAGCGCTTCAATCTCTTTTCGATAAGTGGAAAATAGGTTTGCGTCTTTAACCGAAATCAAAATGCGACGGGGCATGGTTTTGGCTTGGCAGTAGTGGACAAAAAGAAGCGATTCAGCAAAATTTTTAACCACTCCGGACGAGCATCCTGTCGCTTCGAGTTGGGCATCATAAAGCCGAGAAGCGATAATGCCCGCATTGATGTCGATCAGCGCGGCGCGCGCCCGCCTTTTTTCATCCAAAGCAACTTTGAAGTCGACCTTCGTCATGCTCTTAAGGCTTCCACCCCGACTCTTCAAAAGGTCAGGAAGCGCATTACTTCGGATATCGTCTATTGACGCGGCGATAGGAGAATTTCGAGCCGCAGAGTCCATTGCGTTGGCGGCGGCCTCCGTGGCAATCGCGGCGGAGTGACGCATAGCCCGATAGAGCGCCCGTCCAATGCTGAGGCGAACGGGCGAGAGAGCATAGTGCTTAAGTTCCTGCAGATGTCGCCCAAAGTAGGGCTCCACGCGAATCCCATCCTCAAAATCGCCAACGCGCCACGTGGTGCGCTTTACGGTCGAACTTCCGCCAGCGCGGAACGCCATACTATTCAAATAATTTATTGCTTGGGCGGCATCGTCGACGCGGATGGTCTTGCCAGAATCGACTCGAGAAAGAAGATACAAGAGATGATTGCGAACAATGGGCGATATCTGCGCTTCGGAACAAACGCGCAGGATCGCTGCGCGGTTCTTGACCAAAGCTGCCGCGAACTCTCTCTCATTACGGACGTGCCAAAAACCACCTGGGCGCATCACTGCGTCGCGAGAAAGCAGCTGGATTTTGGCTGGCCCGTATGGCAGAACGTCATAACGCACCGTCATCAGGCCTCGAAGCCGATGTTCTTGAGGGCGTGAAGGGTTGCCAGCGCCTTCGAAAAAGCCATAATTTCAACGTCAAGCCCCCCCTGGTAATGGATGTTTTCGAACGCACCAAGAGCCCTCGCGAAATCCACAACGCCCTCTCCGTACGCCAAGTGGTCTTTTTCAAGCGTCGAGTCGTGAATATGGACGTTTCCGAGCCTGTCGCCAAGGCGATTCAGTAATTCGCGCAAGTCGAGTTTTGCGCGAGTGACGTGACCAATGTCAACGCACATACCAAGGCGCCCACAGCGCGAGAGCACCTCTTCAATTTCCGGTTGCGTGCAGGGAAAGCTCGCGTGGGACTTCTTACCCGGGGGCAAGTTCTCAATCAGCAGACGGACGCCTTCCGAGTGAGACACATCAGACAACTCGTCCAAGGATTGCTGGAGGACGGGAAGGTATCGTTTCGACGAATAAGCCGCATCGATCACTTTTCCCAGGTGAATGACAACCCCCTCCGCATCAAGTGCCTTGGCTCTCTGCAGAGTCTCGAACACTCGACGAAGTGACAACCTTCTGTGGTCCTCGTCAAGGGACAGGCAGTCGACGTACATGAATGGAGCGTGAAGTGCAAGCGCCAAGTCCTTGCGGGAAGGCATTTTGGCGTAGGCCGCTAGGTTCTCGAAGCCGAACGGGTGATCAACCATTATTTGAAGGCGTTCACATTCTTGCGCAACCACGCCGATTTGTCGCTTAAACTCTCGTTGCGGCAAAATGTTCGCATGGACGAAAAGGCCTAGGCGCATGCACCAATTAGAGTCAAGTATATAATAAGAGGGCGACCCACCCTTGGCATGGAACTATCTCGTGAACTAGCCGACCTTCGCAAAGCGGAAAGCGATACCCTCAAACGAGATCTCGCTCGCCCGTCCATTGTGTTTTCCGCAAGCCGCCGTCTGATTCAACGAAAGGATTTGGACCGCGGGAATGCGGAAAAACTTCGCGGCTCGTTTCCTGAAGCCACCCGAGAGTCACTCGAACAGGCCGTCGTTGCGGCGAATCTCGTTCGAAGCCTGCCTGACGAGTTGAAGTCCAGTTTGGTAGCTGCCTTTGTTGCGGGATCTGTCGCCAAAGGGACGCTGGGCAGCGCGCCTCACTTTCGTGAGCACGCCTACTACCGAAAGGGCAACTTCCAGGGAGCGGCCTTCGAGAAACTCGAATCGGACCAAGAAGCAAAGCGCAGGGATTTGGATCTCTATCTCGTCCTTTCTAAAAAACCGGCAGACGCCAAACATGTTCAGCGAGCGCTTGGCGTCCTTTGCCGAGAACACCCCGATGTGAATTTTGACCTCAATCTCGTCCACTATGAAGACTTGCTCGAACACATCCAAACTCGACCGGTTTCAAACTACCGCGGAATCCTTGGCGCGTCACGGAAAATCGTCATCAAGGGAGCAAAGGTTCTGTTGGAGCTGGAAAAAAAGAGCCGAACTTTTTTCGAGGGACACGAGGCCAGTTTGGACTTTCAAAATGAGCTCGACATTCGCGTTCGGAAGGCCATCAACCGTCTACTCAGCGAGAAAGGGGTTCTCAGAGCTCGCGTTCCCAAAAGGACGTATGCACAGATGATGCCGTACTTATATGCCATCCGAACGGGGCGACCCGATCTCGGCGATCACCGGTCAATAACGATCAAAGTGAAAGAACCACCAAGAAACTTCGGAGTCGTGCAGCATAATGGTTAGAGCCTCGCTAAAAGCGGAGAATAAAAGGCGCCGCCGAAGCATTCTAGTCGTCGGCGGGGGTGGGGACGTTGCTCGCGAATTCTACGAACCCTTTGGGTTGTTCCGCCTCGCCAAAAAATACGGAATCCGGATGGCGTGCGTCGATCCCAAGGCCGTTACCCAGTTTCCGAAAGAACTTGCGGGTCGCTACGACGAAATCTACGTTCCGGGCGCTACCTCGCTTGAGCGAAGGGCTTGGGGAACGGTCGTAATAGCTTCGCCGTCGGCTAGTCATTTTCATTGGGTCGCATGGGCTGTTGCAAACGGAGCAAAAAGCATATTCATCGAGAAACCGATTGTCGCCCCAAAAGACTTGGGCGCACTTGAACGACTTCGGCGTTCTCTTCATGTTGCTTCGCACCGAAGCCGAATTTTCGGCTTGGACTGGGTGATGGGTAATCCAGCCTATCAAGACGCACAACCCTACTTGCATCAGATTGGCCCGCTGACTGAAATCGACGGCATCTTGGTGGAACGAGCCACGGTTGAGCCCAACCGTCTGGAATTACTCACGCCAGCCGAACAAGGCGGAGGCATCCATCAAGACATGGCCTCCCATGTCTTGTTTTTTGCCCTTGACGCATTGGAGCGAATCGGACAGTCCGTCCAACCCGAAAATGTTCGGGTTGACCGTGTTGAATTCAAAAAACTCGAACACAGTAGTAGGCTCGGCCCGGGAGAGACAGCTGCGCGAACCGTTTATGAAGCCCAGACGCCGACAGCAGTTCGGATTCGAAGCTGGTGTGCAAAGGGCGTTGATCGGTCCGCCTATGTTTTAATGGCACGGGGTCGCCGCGGGGTCATAACAATCACACTTGGCCAACATGACGCAAAAATCCCGCCGGCCCTAACTGTTCGTAAAGGAAAAAAAACCATTCGGCGGCACTATCTGAATAGGCAACGCGTACCGGACATTGGTTACAAGTACCTGATCCGCCAGATTGTTCGAGCCACTATTGCCGCGCCAACCAAGTTGGATGTAGAACGAGAACGGGAAGTCGACGCGATGGTAAAAACCGTATCGCTACTCTATGAGGCCAGTCAAAGATACGGCCGCCTTATGACGACAAAAGCAATGCCACAATACAGACTGGGTGAACGGCTTTGGAATGATTTGCCTCTGAGATTCTGATGCCGAAAAAAAAGTTGGTTAAATGCAAGCGATAGACTGTTCGATTGAAGTCAGGGATGGGATGATTGCCTATCCCGGAAACCCAAAAACACACATTACACGAGTGCGACGGGCGAGCAAAACTGCACCAAGCTTGTACCGAATTGAACTCGGTTCTCACAACGGGACTCATGTCGATGCTCCGGGACACATATCAAACCACGGGTCCATGGCCAGTGAAACGCGCTTGAGCGCTTGTTGGGGAGCAGGTCGCGTACTAGACTTGACGAAGGTATCCGCTTGCATTCGGGAGATGGATCTCCGCCGCTTTCGAATTCAACCAGGAGAAATTATTCTATTCAAAACTCAAAACTCGTTACGCGGTT
>JBBILJ010000031.1:0-6278 GCA_037444945.1 Microcaldota archaeon
ATGGTCGATTATATACGTTACAGCCCACAAAGACGTGATGCTCGTTTTGTGGATAGACTCGATGCGGTTTTTGCCCAAAAGCACGTATTGTTCAACCTGCGGATGTTAAATGAAGGATGTTAAGAATTCGGCTGTTTTAACGTCGGAATTTAACGAAGTTGAATTTTGAGAGTTGGAGCGAGGCAGGCAACCCAGCCGAGCGACCTCCAAAATTCAATTTGGGTGGAGAAACCTGCAAGGTTTCGGAACCGTTAAATTCCGGTTAGTTGCCCTCGAATACTTGGAGAGATTGATTTTTAGTGCAACGATGCCGAAGGCAAAAAATCAAAGTTTGCCCCGAGCGTTTTTCGTTTTTAGTTAGTCGTTAGGAAGCCCCTGCTGTCATTTTTTATAAAGAAATTTCGCAGGTGTAAAACCTCGTACTTTAGTGCTAAATTTCTGATTCTAAAAATTACTTTTTATAGAGATCAGGAATTATAACAGAGAAATCTTTTGTAGTGCAATCTGACAAAGATCTGTTCGCGGCTATAGACTGTGGCACGCCTTGCTCATCACGGACATAGTAGTTGTATACTGATGCCCTATATTGCTCATCTGCTTCGTTTAAATGTGCTCTAGCTAACGGGATTGACGTTGAGACCCACATAGTTTCTTCAGGGTCACCTTCCATCCTGATGCATTCATTTTTGTGCGTCTTGTTCGTCTTCCGCGTCCATCCACCGCAATCGAACTCGCCGCCGTACAAATCGTCGATCCACTGACCATTAACTACCGTGCTGTATCCCCATGCTGCCAGTGACAGCTCAGTATTTACTGGTCCTGATGCCGTACCAATTGCCCTAAACTGGTAGGTTCCCGGTTCAGTGCGAGTCTGAGGATTCACTATCTTGCAATCATAGGAATCAATGCGAACCCACATCTCTGCGGAGCTTATCTTTGTAGTCTGGTTTCCGCTAGCCTCTTGTTTGACACAGCCCGAAACGAGCATTACGCCGAATATTGCGATTGTTAGAATTAAGACATTAAATATATAAATTTTTTTAGTCATATCTTAAATCGTAGATATATCTATTTATAAACTTATAGACTTCTTATCCCACAAAAAATTTACTCACACAAAGTAGTCTGACTAGGTGAAGTTTATTTTGCAGCTTATTATTTTTTCCGCAGCTTCGGGGGCTTCCGTTCGTTTTTCGTTTTTATTTGTCCATTCTTCATTTTAGAGACTGCGTCTGAGACTGGGTTTCAATTGTCCACTCATTATTTTAGCCTGTTAGAAGGCCTGTTTGTGCCAAAAAAGTGTGTGGGACCTCCCACCCTTCCAACTACAGGCTCGAATACTGGTTTCGAATCAACAATTTAGATTTTGGACTGTTAGACTTTGAGAAAAAGTCAATTTGGACTGCTAGATCACCCGCCATCAGAACATCCGCCATTTAACGGCTAGACACGACATCCACAGGGTGACCAATGCACCAAAAGCACAAAGCTTTTAAATAGGAAACCGCATCAATTTGATATGAATTCGTAGTTAGAGTTGATGAATATGTATCAAATTGAGTTGGCGCACGCACCCAACCTTAAAACGGTTCTAATGGTAGAGGACGTGCTCGCAAAAATGAAAGAGAGCGTGGTGACCGTCGCCGAACTTAAACGCAAACTCCCAAAGCAAGTGAACCACGCGACGCTCATGGTTATTTTGCAGTACTTGGAAGCGAGCAACAAAATCGCGGTCTCCCTTAAGGGAATTTCGTGGATTCGCAACGAAAACCCAGCTTTGCGCAAAGCAATCGCCACGGGGCTGGAACTATGAACAAGCGCGTTCGCGTCATTCTCTCACCCGAAGCGGAAGAAGTTTACCGCTACCTCAATCAGCGGGCAGCCGACTCAAAACTGGAGCGAAGCATTCTAAACGCCGTGAACAAAAAAGTCGAACTCATCAAAATCAATTCGCACTACGGGGAACCGGTTTCGAAAGACAAAATCCCACACATATACCGGACGAAGTACGACATCAACAATCTTTTCCGCGTTGAACTCCCCCAGTTCTGGCGTATGCTCTACTCGCTCACCCACGGCGAATCCGAAATTGAAATCATCGCCTTCATCCTCGAAATCCACGCCCACGACGCGTACGACAAACGCTTCGACTACCGACGCAAATAAAACAGCGCCACTCCCAAAAAATCCCACCAAATCAAAATGAAATCAAACACTTCTCAAATTGACGTCGCCGTGATTGGAGGCGGCATCGCGGGCGTAATGGCCGCGATTTACGCGACGCGCCAAGCCCTCACCACACTCCTCTTCGAGCCGGGACCGATTGGCGGCACCGCATTCGAAGCCGCAGACGTGGAGAACTGGCCCGGCAGCGTTCGCATCAAAGGGAGCGAACTCGCCGCCAAACTCGACGAGCAACTCCAAGCCAACCCAGACGTGAAACTCCTTTCGCAGCGCGTCAGCAAAATCGAGAGCGACGATAACGGCTTCACCCTCACCGCGGACGAGGGCGCCTACCGCGCGAGCGCCGTCATTTTAGCGACGGGCAGCAAGCACCGCCGCCTCGAAGCACCCGGCGAACAGGAATTCGCCGGCAAAGGCGTGAGTTACTGCACGACGTGCGACGCCCCTTTTTACAAAAACAAAACCGTCGGAATGGTTGGAGGCGGCGACTCCGCGATTCAAGGCGCCATTTACTTAACCGATTTGGGTGCCACCGTACATTTGATTCACCGTCGCGCCGAGTTTCGCGCCGAACCCATCGGCATCGCGGCCGCCAAAAAACTCGCCGAACAAGGAAAACTCGTCTTCCACACACCCGCCGTCGTGAAAAGCGTCGAGGGAACGAAGAAACTTGAGCGCGTCGTTCTCGAAAACCCCGAGACGGGCGCACGCGAAACACTCCCGCTTGATGGTTTGTTCGTGAAAATCGGGCAAGACCCACAAGTCGAACTCGCCGAACAAGTCGGCGCGCAGCTCAACGCCAAACGAAACGTCGTCGTGGACCTCTGGCGCCGCACCAACATTCCCGGTTTCTACGCGGCGGGCGACGTGACGGGCATCGGCGAACAATTCGTGGTCAGCGCGAGCGACGGCTGCCTCGCCGCCCTCGACGCGTACGAGTACCTCAAAAAGAAAGGCAAAAAGTGAGAACGTATGGCTGAAAATGAGAATCCGCAAGCGGAAAAACTGTTAGCACTCGCCAAGAGGTTCGTCAAGCCCGTCCGCCCCGACCCCCGCGAAACCGGGGTTAGCGACCGCGTTTTCTACTCGACAGCAGCCAAACGCCAGAATTTACGGGCGAGCCGGTTGAAAGGAGAGACCACGCCGTTCAAAGTCCTAGCACTCATTGACGCGCTGCGAGAACACGGCTACGAAAAGCACCCCGGCCTACAGGTGTTCGCGAACCCTAAGCGCACGAGCGTCACCCTACACTTCCAGCACGTCGAACCCCTCGACGAAGTGCAACGCTTATGGTACGGCGAAGCCGTACCCGTAACCGAGCCGTCCGTCAAGGCCGAAGAAGTGGACGCGTACGAACTCCTCGGCCAAGTCAAGCGCTTCCTCACGCCCGTCGACGCGCCCTTCGAAAACGCGGGCACCCTTTTGCTTCGAGCTCCCAGACGCCAAAACGCACGATCCGCCAGCGTCCTTCACGTGGCGGGCGAGGCACCGCTAGAAAAAATTGAAGATCTCATCAAATACCTCGGCGCGCGCCGATTCAACTTCGAAGTTCACGCCGTAGCCGCGGAACGCCCTGGCGAAGTGCACTTGATTCTCCAACCCCCCGGTGTGAGGCAAGAAGAAGTGAACGCGTTCTGGCTGCATGGCGTGAAACCTTTTCACCGCTCCAGACGCGACCGCGAGTAAGGTCGACAAAAAAACGGGCGTTTCAATGGTTCGCGAACAAAAAAAGGGGGGCTATCCCGAACCCTTCAAGACTCTCAAGACGATTCGCGACGAGTTCATCACGCCCACAACGCCCGAACACGCACTGGATGCTTCGCACCCCGTTTTCGACTCAAATGCGTCGTTAACCGGGGGCGTGGTGAACGTCCTCAAAGGCGTGACGACTCAACAAAAAATCGCGCGCCTCGTCGAGTACTTAAGCCTCGAAAAACCGTCGTTCACCCTTGTCGTCCGCACGAATCGAGATCAAAGCGTGGCGACTCTCCACGTGCGGCACCCCGATTTACCGGAAGAATTCGACGAATTATCGAACTTTTGGTACCACGGAGTTGAACCGTTCGGCACACTCAACAAACTCGTTCAAGGAAAGAAACGTGAGCCTTAGAAAACTGGTCCGATTCCGCCCGTCTCCGAATTAGGAGTGGAATTTTCCGCGGCGGCGCTCGCCATTTGCGCGAAGTCCGCGAACACGCCCGAGCCGATGTTTTCGGCGAGTGCGGCGGGTTCGGCGACGCTTTTCGCGATGAGTTCAAGGGCGAGTTCGAGTTTTTTGTCCGCGACGGCCTTGAATTGCTCGTCCGAGCGCCATTCGTCGTCCGCCACGACCGCGAAGATTACGAATTTTTCGGCGTGAATCTCCACGTTAATGATTTTTTCGTACACAAGCAAAAGCGCGTCGCGGTCGTCCGCAGACGCTGTGAGGAAAACGAGGACGGCGTCGGCGCCGCGCGTGAAGAGTTTTTGCGCGGCGGCGGGTACTTTGAGGACGTCAGGCGCCGTAAAACGGTCAAGGGAGGCGTTTGCGAGCTTTTGACTGGCGAGTGCACTCACGCCCTCGAACACGTCGAACTTGTTGTAAATGCAGTCCACGAAACCAATCTTCATGCGGCGTCACGCTCCAAACGCACAGGATTAATAGAAGGGAGAATAAAAACAACGCTTTTTTAACGCCTCCTCGCGTCATGAACGCACACCCTTTTTTCGGGCGAAGGAGGGAGCTTTAGAAATGATGTCGGACTGCAACTACGACAAAACCAAACTCGCGCACGAGTTGAGCGCGATAGCGCACTTTGTCGAAAAGCACGGTATCCCGGACGCGAAGAAGGACGGGCACCCATTGTGCGCGGCCGCGTACGCAGAACTCAAAACCGACCTCGAAAAACACGTCGCCAAACTCAACGCCGCCGTCACCGGCCTCGCCAAGGAAGGCAAGTACCGTTAACCAACACCCCAAGGGACCCCCCATGGCGCTCACCCAAAACCGTCGCCGCGGCCAAGGCGCATTCGAGTACATTCTCCTCGTGGGCGGCGCTATCCTGTTCGTCATCCTCGTCCTCGCCGTCTTGCGCGGCAACTTCTTCACGCCCGCGGGTAACCACACCAACGCGAGCACGAACTCGTTCTACAACTACCTCGCCACCGCGCAAGCCTCCGCGCAAGCGCAAGGCCGCGGCCAGTACTACGGCCCCACCCGCGTTACCGCCTGCGGTTTCACGGTCACAAACGATTCTCTCCTCACGCAAAACGTGTCCCTCGTCAGCATAAGTGGGGCGCCCTGCATCACCATCGGCGCCAACAACGTCGTCGTGGATTGCCAGGGCTTCACGATTGATGGCGGCGCATCGAGCGCGAAAGGCGTTTTCGCCGACAACAAACAAGGCGTGACCGTGAAGAATTGTTACTTCAAGGACGTCGACTATGGGGTTTACTTCACGTCCGACAACTTCTCCACCGCGTCAAACAACCGCTTTTGGCGGAGCATCACGCAAGACCTTTACTTTTCGTCAGGCAACAACAACACGATTTCGGGCAACGTGGAACTCGACTGCACGACGCGCGCCTGCAACGAAATGGTTTACGTGAACAGTGAAACCGGAGACACTGTTTCAAGCAACACCGTTGTCGGCAAGCACAACGGGCCCGTCATCAGGTTTTTCGCCGTCACCCTCTCCCGCATCACGGGTAACTTGGCCGCCTATTTGTCGGTGCCCGTCGGTTCTTCCGTCATTCAACTCATGTACAAGTCCAGCAACAATACGGTTACCTCGAACAACGCGTCCTTCAACGGCCTCGCCTACGGCGTCGAAATCCGCGGCGTTTCCGGCATCGTCAGCAAGCCCAGCGACTACAACACCGTGACGGGCAACACGCTGAACGATAATGCGGCCGCCGTCAACGTCTTCTTCGGCACACGAAACGCCATCACGAACAACAACGCGAGCAACGCCCTCACGTGCGCCATCACTTTTGCTGGAAGCGGAACGCTCTGCGGCGCGTGCCCCGCCAGCCCCTTCGACGGCCCCCCAGGCTCGCTCGTCACCAGCCTGACGGCAACTGGAAACACGCCCAACAACTGCATGAACCCCTAA
>JBBILJ010000031.1:6318-11313 GCA_037444945.1 Microcaldota archaeon
TTCTTGGCTGGATGCGTATCGAACAACGCGACGGTAAACAACACGATGATGGCGACTCCCACAATTCCCGCGGCGGTCGTGAAGGCAAACGATACCGTGAGCGTGGATTACGTCGGCACGTTAGAAAATGGAACGCTCTTCGACACGAGTTTGGAGAGTGAAGCCAAAAAAGCCGGTCTACCCTTACGCTCCTCGTACGAGCCTCTCGCGTTCAAGGTTGGGGCGGGGCAAATGATTCCGGGTTTTGACGCCGCCGTTCTCGGCATGAAAGTCGGCGAAGAAAAAACCGTCACGATTCCCCCAGCGCAAGCGTACGGCGAGCCCAACCCTCAAGACGTCGTCCAAGTCCCCCTCACGCAACTTCAAGCCGGCGGCATCCAAACTCGCGTCGGCGTCCACGTCGCGACCCGCACGGGCGCCGAGGGCGTCATCACCGCCATCAACGCACCGAACGCGACCGTGGACTTCAACCACCCCCTCGCCGGCCAAACGCTCACGTTCCGAATTATTCTACGGGGAATTACTCCCAAGTAAGGAGCCTGATGGTTAGAGTAAAAAAAAGCGTAGCGGCGCCCTTACCGCCCGTCGCCGCGGCGCGCTGTGTACGTCGTGTGGAGGTATTTGTGAGCAGCGGGAGAAAGGGGTTGGGTGAGGAATTCGGCGTAAAGCTGCTTCACAGCCGGATTTTCGTGCGATTTTCTTAAGAGCAAGGAGCGGTCGAGGTCGTAGAGGGCTTGGGCGCGCTTGCGAATCGTTTCCACGCGGTGTTCGCGCGGCGGGATGGGTTGTCCGCCGCCTCCGACGCAGCCGCCGGGGCACGCCATGACTTCCACGAATTGGTATTCGTGCTTGCCCTGCCGCAGGCTTTCGAGGAGGCTGCGCGCGGCGCCGAGTGTGTGCGTGACCGCGATTTTGACGGGCACGCCGTCGAAGTCGACCGTGGCTTCCTTGAGGTTCGCGAAACCGCGGACTTGCTCGAACTCGACTTTGCCGAGCGTTTTGCCGGTCGCGAACTCGTACGCGGTTCGCAGCGCGGCTTCCGTGACGCCGCCCGTGGTGCCGAAGATGGCGCCGGCGCCCGAAGAAATACCTAAGGGGGAGTCGAAGTCCGAGTCGGGGAGGGCGTTAAAATCAATGCCTTCTTCGCGGATGAGGCGGGCGAGCTCGCGCGTGGTGAGAATCGCGTCCACATCTGGCACGCCGTCAACGGCGAGTTCGCCGCGTTGCGCTTCCCATTTTTTGGCGGTGCACGGCATGACGGAGACGACGGCGACTTCGCTTGGTTTGAGGCCGAGTTTTTGCGCGTAATAGCTTTTCGCGAGGGCGCCGAGGATGCTTTGCGGCGACTTGCAAGAGGAGAGGTAGGAAAGGAGGTCGGGGTAGTACTCCTCGATGAAGTTAATCCACGCGGGGCAGCACGAGCTCGCCAAGTGCGTGCGCCCGGTTTTGACGCTCGCCACGAGTTCGGAGGCTTCCTCGACGATGGTGACGTCCGCGCCGAGATTCGTGTCGAAGACGTCCGCAAAACCGATGCGTCGCAGCGCGGTCACGATTTTTCCCGTCACGAGCGTGCCGGGGGGTTGACCGAAGAGTTCGCCTAGCGATACGCGAATGGAGGGCGCGACTTGCGCGACGACGCGCTTGCCGCTCGCCAACAGTTCGCGCACTTTCGTGACGGATTCCGCTTCGCTCAGCGCGCCCGTTGGGCACACGATGGTGCATTGGCCGCACGCGACGCAACTCGTGTCAATCATGTTTTTGAGAAACGCGGGCGTGACGGTGAGTTGAGTGCCGCGATTCGCGAAATCGTAGACGCCCACGCTCTGCCAGTCTCGGCAGGCGCGCACGCAGCGACCGCACAAAATGCACTTATCGAGGTCGCGCCAAATGGCGGGGCTCGAGTCGTCGAGGTAGTGGCGCTTGTCGCGCATCGGGTAACCGAAATCGCGGATACCGAACTCGTAGGACAGGGTTTGGAGTTCGCAGCGGCCGTGCTTGTCGCACGTCTTACAGTCCGCGGGGTGCGAGGCGAGGATGAGTTGGAGGATGTCGCGGCGCGCGTCCAGCACGCGCGGCGAGTGCGTCTTCACGTTCATGCCTTCGCGCACGGGCAGCGCGCACGCGGCGGGAAGGTTTCGGGTGCCTTCGACTTCCACGATGCACAGGCGGCAGCCGCCGTGAATCGCGAGGCCTTCGTAGGCGCAGAGCGTGGGGATGCGCACGCCGATTCGCTTGGCGGCTTCGAGAACGGTCGTGCCGTCGGGGACGTCGAGCGCGAAACCGTCAATCGTGACTTTAACCATCTTTTTTTCAACTGCGGGAAAAGTGATTAGGGGTTTTCAAGGCTTCATGCGGCACACGTTCGCGGCGCACACCTTATCCTTCATGTGTTTTTCAAAGTCAGCGCGGAATTTTCGAATCAAAGAAAGGGCGGGATTAGGGGCGCCTTGGCCGAGACCACAGAGCGAGGCGTCCTTCATTAGTTGCCCCAAGCGCTCGATTTTATCGAAATCGCTCGGCGCCGCGGTGCCCGTCGAGAACTTGTCGAGGAGTTCGTACAGGCGGTAGGTGCCTTCGCGGCACGGCACGCATTTGCCGCACGATTCGGCTTTGTTAAAGGAGAGGAAGAATTTGGCGGTGTCGACGGGGCACGCCTGCTCGTCGAACACAATCACGCCGCCTGAACCCATAATCGAGCCCGCGCCCTGCAGCGTTTCGTAATCCAGCGGCAAATCCAGCTCGCTCTCTGAGAGGCAGCCGCCGGAGGGTCCACCCGTTTGCACGGCGCGAAACGCTTTGCCGCCCGCGATGCCGCCCCCCAGAGTGAATACGAGGTCGCGCGCGGGAGTGCCGAGAGGGATTTCGTAGGCGCCCGTTTGCGCGGCGCGCCCCGAAAGACAGAAGACTTTGGTGCCCTTGCTTTTCGCACTCCCCACTTGCGCGAACCACGCCGCGCCGTTTTGGAGGATGAGGGCAACGTGCGCGAGTGTTTCGACGTTGTTGATGTTGGTGGGTTTGCCCCACAAGCCCTTCTCGGCCGGGTACGGCGGTCGCGGCATCGGGAAGCCTCGGCGGCCCTCCATGGCGGCGATGAGGGCGGTTTCTTCGCCGCACACGAACGCGCCCGCGCTGCGCACGACTTCGACGGAAAGCGAGTAATTCGTGCCCGCGATATTGTCGCCGAGCAAGCCGTTCGCGGCTGCGGCTTGCGCGGCCTGTTCCATCCGCTCCGCGGCAAGAGGCTTTTCGGCGCGCACGAACACAAACGCGCGGCGCGCGCCAATGGCGTACGCGGAAATCATTAACCCTTCAAGGACGCGGTGCGGGTCGCTTTCAAGCAGGGCGCGGTTCATAAACGCCCCGGGGTCGCCTTCGTCCGCGTTGCAAATGGCGTACCGCTCATCCGCCGGCGAGTTGCGCGCGAGGACCCATTTTTTGCCGGTTGGAAAACCGGCGCCGCCGCGGCCGCGTAAGCCGGCTTTGTCGACTTCGTCCACGACGCGCTCGGGGTCGAGGAAGAGGGCGCGGCGGAAACCAGTGTAACCGCCCGCGGCGAGGTAGTCCTCGATGCGTTCGGGGTCGATGACGCCGCAATTCGACATGACGCGTCGCGTCTGATGCTTCCAAACGTCGAGCTCTTCGAGAATCGGAGTTTTTTCGGCGTTGAGCCAGCGGCCGCGTTCCCCGCGTACCGCGAACGCGCCGTCCGCGAGCGCACCTTTTTCGGTCGCGTCCGTGATGGCGGCGGCGCGGGCCGCGTCGACGTGGTTGTAGAGAACGGCGGGGTAGCCGTCCTTGCGGACTTCGATGAGGGGTTCGAGGTAGCAAAAGCCGAGGCAACCGACGTGACGGACGGGTAGGCCGCGCTCGCCGAACGCTTTTGCGGTGTTCTCGGCGGCGGCGGCGCGGCCGCAGGTCGCGGAACCCACCAAAATTGTTGTGTCGGTCATTGAACCCACGTCGAGTCACGAAAAATAAAGAAGGTTAGGGGTAGTCTTGCCGTATTTTGTCAATGGTTTCATTCGTCGCCTTGCCGAGCGTGTCTTTGTCGACGCGCACGACGGGGGCGAGGGCGCATGCGCCAAAGCAGCGAACGGTGTCGAGGGAGAATTTGCCGTCCGCCGTCGAGGCGCCTGGCTCTATACCGAGTTTGTCGCGGAAGGCGCGTAGCAAGCCTTCGCAGCCGCGCACGTGACACGCGGTTCCCGTGCACACGAAAATGGTGTGTTTGGCGGCTTTGGAGAGGCGAAAATGCGAGTAGAAGGTGGCGACACCGTAAATTTGCGCTAAGGGAACATGGAGGGCGATGGAAAGTTCTTCGAGGTCCGAGCGCTCGAGTGTGCCCGTCTGTTCTTGAAGGGATTCGAGAATCGTGACCAGACCGCCCGCTTTTCCCTCGGTCGCCTTGAGCGCGGCGCGCACCGCCGCAGAGGTTGGCTCGGGCGCGGAAGGGGAAGCGGCGTCAGGCATGGTGATTCACGCGGAGAGCGCAGAACGGGTTTTGAAAACGCCCGCAAAAAGGACGCCGGCGGCTGCGGCGGTGGCGAGTTGCATGGCGCTCATCGCGAGCAGGAACGGGTACGGAACGACGCCGACCAAATAAAGCGCCGTCGCGGCGAGGGTGAGGAGGAGGACTTTGAGCACGACGCCTGCCGCGACGCTTTTCGTGTAACTCCACCCGTTGCCGAAGCGCGCGTACTTGGTGACGGTGACGAGGGCGGCGTTGCCGAGCCAAATCGCGGGCGTAAAAAGCAATAAGAAAGGAGTGAGGTTACCTAAGACGACGCCGGACGCGACGGCTCCAAGGCTGGGCGCAATGGAGAGGGCGGCGAGGCGGGGCGCGCGGCGGATGTAGAAGGCGCCCGCGAGAAGGAGAGCGTTCACGAGGGTGCCGACGACGAGTTGGTTGGCGTGGCCGAGAACGACGGGGATGAGGAAGGCGGCTGAGGCATAGAGCGTGAACTCGAAGGCTTGCGAGGCGAGCGCGTTCGCTTC
>JBBILJ010000031.1:11343-11652 GCA_037444945.1 Microcaldota archaeon
GTTGTATCGCATGAGCGAAAAACCCGACACTCATACCCTCGCGGCCTTTTTCTATCTTAGCCTATCCGGGGTGCGGCGTCGAGTGCTTGGAGTTTTTGGAGGCGCTGCCAGCGAGACATGATTTTTTTCTCCATCTCGGCGACGTCCGCGTCCGTGACGCTGCGGAAGCGCTTTTGGAGGGACAAGTAGTCGCGCAACGGCTTCGTGATGCCCGGCGCGTAATTAATTATGAGTTTGCCGCCCTCGATTTCGTACAGCGGCCACATAAGGGTGTCGAGGGCGAGTTTCGCGACGTTAACGGTTTGGCTG
>JBBILJ010000032.1:0-11523 GCA_037444945.1 Microcaldota archaeon
TGACGGCGGCGCTAAACAGCGGTCCCTGATAGCCGCCGTCGGCGTAGAGTTTCATAAGAAACGGGAACATGCCGAACAGCGTCGCCATCACCAGTTCGCCGCCGTCGCGATCCTGAATGTCAGCGGCGTGCACGATGGCGTGGATCAGCAGGCGCCGTTGATGCTGCGTTCGGGTTCCACGGTCGCGGACGCTTGTGGCGAACTTCACCGCGACCTCAAAAAACTCTTCAAGTTCGCGCAAGTCTGGGGGCCGAGCGCGAAGCACCCCGGTCAGCGCGTCGGCCTTACTCATGTCCTCCAAGACGGGGATACGCTCTACATTCACAAAAAATAGGGGTTTTTCAACCTGGCTTCCCTCAAGCCTCTTTAACGCGTTATCTTCAGTGTTGAGCAGGAGGTTTGTTCGCCATGTTTGAATTCAACGGCAAAACGGTTATTGTGACTGGCGCGCGGCGCGGCATCGGGAAAGGCATTGCGCTCGCCTTCGCGCAGCAGGGCGCGAACGTTGTCGTCGCGGACGTCAGCGCGGCGGACTGCGACGCGGTCGCGCAAGAAATTGCGGGCAAGGGCGGGCACGCCATAGGCGTGGAGTGCGACGTGAGCAAGCGCGCGAGCGTGGAAAGTTTGGTGCAAAAGGCGGTCGAAAAATTTGGTTCCCTCGACGTGATGGTGAACAACGCGGGCGTCATCACGTACGGTTCCCTCACCGAGTTGCCCGAGAAAGACATCGATTTTGTGCTCGGCGTCAACCTCAAGGGAGCGATGTTCGGCACTCAGTCCGCCGCGCGACAAATGATTCAGCAAGGCCGGGGCGGCAAAGTCGTGAACACCGCGAGCATCGCGGCCCTTATCGGATACTCCCAAATCACGCATTACTGCGCGAGCAAGGGCGGCATCGCTGCCTTCACGCGCGCCGCTGCACTCGAACTGGCGCCGAACAAAATCAACGTGAACGCCATCGCGCCGGGCGCCATTGACACCCCCATGGCGGCTTCTGTCACGGCCGACCCTAAAGCCCTTGAAGCGACGCTGGCAGGCATCCCGTGGAAGCGCATCGGCAAACCCGCCGACATTGCGGCCGCCGCCATCTACCTCGCTTCGGCGGAAGCGGACTACGTCACGGGGCACACCCTCGTCGTGGACGGCGGCTGGACCGTACAGTAACCCGTTCCTCGAAATCCAACGCTCCGATTTAAAATTCCAAATCCCTTAAACGGTCTCGGTGCTTCAAGCGTATGGGTAAGTTTCAGATTCAACACGACCGCCCCAACTGCATCGGGTGCGGCGCGTGCGCCGCCATCCACCCCGACCGTTGGACGATGAGTCCTGCCGACGGCAAAAGTGACGTCGTAGGCTCAAGCAAGCGCGGAGACGGGTGGGAAATCTTCGACCTCGACGACGTGGAGTTCGACCTCAACAAGCAATGCGCGGACGCGTGCCCCGTCAACGTGATTCACCTCGTGAATAAGGAGACGGGTGAAAAACTCATTTAACGAGTCCAACCCGCTCTGGCGTCCCTCCTGATGCTCTTCAAACTCTCCCGTAAAGTGGAAGGCGGCAAGCTTCTTACCGTTGACGTGGAGTGTGACGCGGCGGCGATTCGCTCCGTCAAGCTGACTGGCGACTTTTTCCTCCACCCCGAAGACACTCTCTCGTCGGTTGAAGAAAGCCTACGCGACCTTCCTCGCAATAGTTCAGCGCTACTCGTGGAGCAACGAATCACTCAAGCGCTCGACGCGAACGAGGCGCAGTTTATCGGCGTCAACCCGCGCGATATCGCGGCAACGATTCTCGACGCGTGCAAAATAGATTCCGGTGATTCTCGCGCATGACGTGGCGCTTCATTCCCCTCGAGACGCGCGACGCGTTCACCAATATGGCGCTCGACGAGGCGTGCAGCGAAGGCGTCGCGAACGGTCGCGTGCCTCCCACGATTCGCTTTTACCAGTGGCTACCTAGCGCGGTCAGCATCGGGTATTTTCAACGCCTGCGCGACGAAGTGAACCTGGATGCTTGCCGGGCGGCGGGCGTGGCCGTCGTTCGCCGCCGCACAGGCGGCGGCGCGGTATATCATGACTCGAGCGGCGAAATCACGTATAGCGTTATCGGTTCCGAAAAGCTTTTCCCTGCTGACATCATCGCCTCGTACCGGCAGATTTGCGGCTGGATTGCCGACGGCTTGGCGCGCGTGAATCTTTACGCGGAGTTCAAGCCCATCAACGACCTGGTTTTAGGCGGCAAAAAAATCAGCGGCAACGCGCAGACGCGACGCGGCGGGGTGCTGCTCCAACACGGAACCATCCTTTACGAGGTGGACGTTCGCAAGATGTTTTCACTGCTTAACGTATCGGACGAGAAGATTCGCGACAAGATGATTGCGAGCGCGCAAGAGCGCGTGACGAGCATTCGGGCGCAGAGCGCGGCGAGCAAGCAACAAGTCTACGAGGCGCTCCTCGCTGGCTTCACGTCACACAAAGAATTCGAAACAGGAACCTGGACGGTGGAAGAGCTTCAACGCGCCGAGCAGCTCGCCGTCAAGCGGTACCGCTCGCCCGAGTGGAACAACCAACGCTAATTATTCGACGACGATTTTCGCGTACCGCACTTTTCGGCTCTGCCGCAAGGCCTTGGTGAACGCCCGCACGCGCACCGCGCTTCCCTCGAGCACGAACACTTCAAGGCACGTTCCGTGCCGGTTGTTGTGAACCTGCGTGGAAATCACGTCTTCGAACTCGTGCTTGATTTCGGCGATTTCTCCCTCGCCGCCTTGCCCGTGGGCGACGATTCCCACTGCGCTCACTCGGCCGTTCAAGCCCTCCAAGTCCCGCTGCTCGGCGACGAGGTGCTTCACGCCCTCGCGAAGTAGTTCGCTGCGGTTGGCGAAGCCGAGTCTGCGTTCGGCGTTGGCGAACGTTTCAAGGTCCCCTTCATTAATCGAGATGCTGATGATGCGAGCCATGTGGACTCATCGGGATTTGTTTTGAAGGACTGTCGGGAGGAAGATAGCGAGGAGGGTGGTGACGATGGTTCCGCCGGGCGGTAAGTCGAGGTAGAAGGAGAGCAGGATTCCACTGACGACCGCGAAGATGCTGACGACGACGGCGATGAGGATGGCGGTCCGAAACGAGCGGGCGACTTGGAGCGCGATGACGCCCGGGAGGACGAGGAGGGCGGAGACGAGGAGGATGCCGACGGCGCGGATGCCGACGACGACGGTAATGGCTGTCATGACGGCGAACGTGGTGTTGAGAAAGGTGAGGTTGACGCCGCTGACTTTCGCGAGTTCCTCGTTGAACGTTGCCAGCACGAGTTTTTTGTAGTTCCACGCGACGTAGGCGAGGACGGCGAGGCTGAGGATTCCGATAGTCCACATTTCCGTGTCGCTAATAGCGAGAATGCTTCCGAAGAGGTAGCTGAACAAGTTGACGTTGAATCCCTTCGCCAAGCCGATGAGGACGGCGGCGATTCCGATTCCCGCTGAGAGGATGACGGCGGTTGCGGCGTCGCCGTAGACTTTGGTTCGCTCGACGAGTTGTTGGATGCCGAGCGCGCCGGCGGAGGCGAATGCGAGGGCGGACCAAAATGGTTCGAGGCCGGTCAGCAGGCTGACGGCGACGCCGGCGAACGCGACGTGAGCCAAGCCGTCTCCGAGTAGTGACAGTCGCCGGAGGATGAGGAAGAGGCCGATGGTGGCGCAGCTGAGGCTGATTAAGACGCCGGCGAGAAGCGCCTTTTGGATGAAGACGTAGCTGAGGGCTTCAATCATGTTGGAGTCGGTGCTCGCGGGGGTGGAAGGTTTCGCCGTAGATTTCGTTGAGGAGCGCGTACGCTTGGCTGGCGGGTCCTTTCGCGCGTATTTTGCCGTTCTCGAGGAAGACGACGGTTTTAGCGTATCGCGTCACGAGCTCGGCTTCGTGCGTGATGAGCACAATCGTCAGTTTTTTCTCGTGGTTGAGTTTTCGAAGAAGCGCGTAAAATTGCCGTTGCGTTTTCAAGTCGACGCCTGCTTCGGGCTCGTCCAGAATCAGGAGGCTGGGTTTGGAGAGGAGGCAAAAACCGAGGAGGACGCGTTGTTGTTGGCCGCCGGAGAGTTCCGAAAATTTTTGGTCGAGCAGTTCGGTGAGTCCCAGCGTCGTCACGAGGGGTCGCAGGTTCCCTTTTCGTAGAGATAAGAGTTCTCGGACGGTTGCGGGAAACGTTTTGTCCAAGGCGCGTTGTTGAGGTACGTAACCGATCCGGTTCCAGTCCAGTGCTTTTTGCCCTGGCTGGTTGAAGACGTGAATCATCCCGTCAGCGGGCTTCTCGAGCCCCAGAGCGAGTTTGATGAGTGTGGTTTTTCCCGAACCATTGCGTCCAAGGATTCCGACGAAGTCCCCTTCGTTGATTCCGAGGCTTAAGTCTTGAATGACGGGGGTCTGACCGTAGGCGAACGAGACGCGGTCGAATTCGAGAATCATGCGGTTAACGACACTCCAATGCTTTTCGAAGGACATTTAAGTTTTCTCGCATGAGACTAAAGTAAGTTTCGTTCGGGTTTGTCGTTCCCTCGATCGGGTCGAGTTTGGCTGTTTGCGCGCCGATTTCGGTGGCAATGGTTTGCGAGACGCGGGGGTCCACCAGCGACTCGTAAAAAACGGTCGAGATGTTGTACGCCTTGGCTTTGTTCGCGAGCTCGACCATTTGCTGAGGCGATGGCTCGGTTTCCGGCGTGAGACCCGCTATTCCGAGTTGCTTGAATCCGTAATCTGCTCCGAGATAACCGAACGCGCTGTGGGAAGTGAGAATTGTGTTCTTCTCGCATGCGGCGAGACCTGTTTGAAATTCAGCGTCCAACGCGTCCAAGTCTGCGAGGAGTTGTTGCACGTTCGCGCGGTAGTCGTTCGCGTTAGTTGGATCCACTTGGATGAGTCCATCCCGAATGTTTTCCGCCATTTGTTTCATTCGCTTCGGCGACACCCAAATGTGGGGGTCGTACGCGGCGGCACCCGCACCCGCCGTTTGGTTTGCGAGGTTTAAGTCCGTCTGCGCTGCGAGAAGAACGGGAACGTCGCGCGAGGCGGAAATCACGAATACGCCGGGTTGGCTTTGAATCAGCGTGTTTTCCATTCCCCTGAACTCCATTCCGAGCGTGACGAATGCTTTTGCCTGGCTGAAGGCCACGATGTCGCCTGAGGTCGGTTCGTAGTCATGCGGCTCGATGCCGGCGGGGACTAGCGAACGGACCGCAAAGTGACTTCCCGCGATTCGCTGCGTCAGCTGTTCGAGGGGGTAAAACGTCGTCAGCACCACTGGTTTTTCAGATGGAGCCGAGGGATTTCCGCCTAGTACCAGCAGCAAAATCAAGCCGATTGCAGCAACCAGCACGAGTGCGGTCAGGATTCGCTTTTGGGAAGCCATCGAAAAAACTCACTTGAACATTCAGCGATGTTACAGTCCTTCCTCCCTTGATGTTATTAAAAATTGTCTAAAAAGTTAATAACTTTGCGTTGGCGGGTTCACTTGGAGATATTAACTTTCACTGCTCAGGCGTGCAATCGTTTCCCCAACGCGTCCGCACAGGCTTCGCTGAACGCTTCACTAAGCGTGGGGTGGGGGTGAATTGTTAAAACCACATCGTCTGCAGTTGCCCCCATTTCAAGCGCAAGGGCGGCCTCGCTGATGAGGTCCGAGGCGCCGATGCCCACGATTTCGACGCCGAGCAAGCGACGGGTTTCAGGGTCAATAAGGACTTTGCAGAACCCTTCCGGCTCGCTAAGGGTGAGCGCGCGCCCCAAGGCGTGGAAAGGGAATTTTCCGACCTTGTAGGGGAGGTTTTGTTCTTTGGCGTGGTTCTCCTGTAAACCAACAACGGCGAATTCGGGGTCGCTATAAACAACGGCGGGCACGAAGCGGGACTCGAACTCGACGTCGAGGCCGCACGCGACTTCCGCGGCTACTTTTCCTTCCGCGTACGCTTTGTGGGCGAGCATTGGTTGACCCGCGACATCGCCGACGGCGAAAATGGCGGGGTCGCTGGTGCGCTGCTGCTTGTCGACAACGATGAAGCCTTTTTCGTTCACTTTCACTTGCGTTTTCTCTAAGTTTAGAGACGCGGTGTACGGCCGGTGACCGACGGCGACAAGGACTTTGTCGGCTTCGAGAGTCCGCGTCCCGCCCTCGGCTGTCGAGAGCGTGAGTGAGGCAACCTCGCCGTTTACGGCGAGCGCGTCCGCTTTGGTGTTGAGGAGGATTTCGATGCCGAGTTGCCGCATGCGTTTCTCAATGACGGCCACTGCTTCCGG
Organism: Microcaldota archaeon; assembly: GCA_037444945.1. GTDB lineage: Archaea > Micrarchaeota > Micrarchaeia > Norongarragalinales > JBBILJ01 > JBBILJ01. The sequence continues at coordinate 6,282 of JBBILJ010000032.1, forward strand.
GTCGTTGCCGGGCAGGAGGGCGGAACCCATTTCGATGACGCTGACTTTGCTGCCGAGCACGGCGTACGTCATGCCGAGTTCAACGCCAATGTAACCACCACCAATCACAGCCAAGCGGTTCGGTTTTTCTTTCAAGTCGAGGGCTTCGCGCGCCGTGAACACCACGCGCCCGTCCACCACAATCTGGGGCGGCACGACGGGCTTGGTTCCCGTCGCGAGGATGCATTTTTGAAAGTCAATCACACTCACTCCGACATCGCCTTCGAGCTCAACCTTGACGCGCCGCGGGGACTCGAAGCGCGCCACGCCCCGAATGACGTTGACGCCGATGCGTTTGCATTGGAAAGCGATGCCGTCGCGGAGTTGGCGGATGACGCCTTGCCGCCACTCCCACATTTTCGCGATGTCCGCTTCAAAACCCGTCACGCGGATGCCGAGTTCGGCGAGGTTCGGCAAGTCGTGCGCGAACCCTGCCGAGTGAATTAGTGCTTTGGAGGGAATGCAGCCGTGATTGAGGCACAAGCCCCCTAACTCTTCGCTCTCCACGAGTGTGACGTCTTTGCCCAACTGGGCGGCGCGCAGCGCGGCGATGTAACCCCCGGGCCCGCCGCCGATGACGAGGATTTCGGTTCCCGTCGGAATGTCGCCTACCACCATTTTTTATCCCTGTTTTTCGAGCTTGAACACCCAACGTCCAGTCGGCGAGCCCCAAATATCGGTTGCGCGCACGTCTACAGCAACTTTGAGGCGTCGAAGCCGGCGTTGAAGGCGCTCACGAATCCGTTCCGCATTGAAAACTCCGGTCTTGCCGCTTTTTTCGTCAAGGTAGGCAGGCGTCATGACGATTGCGACTCCTCCCGGAGCGAGGACTTTACCGTACTCCCAGAACACGCGGGCCGCGTCGGGACTCTTGCTGGCGGCTGCGTAATGGTCGAGGAGGACGTGAACGCTTTCGGGCGCTATTTTGCGCGACAAGTACTCGCCCGCAGCGGCCTTCACGAGACGGGAGTCGATGTGATAGCCGCCAACCGCGTGGGAAAGATTCGTTCCCCCAACGCGGACTTTGTCCCCGAATTTTTCCTGGATGCCGGCGAGCGCGCGGCCCGTGCCGCAGCCAACTTCGAGCACGACGGCCGGCCCTTGACGCGTGCGCTTTCGAATTTCACTCAATAGTTGGTACGGTTTAGCTCCCTCGACCAAGTCTGAAAGAGGACTGTCCCAAATTTTCCAACCCTCCGCTCTCTCGTTGTCGCGCTTAAAGCCGAGCTTTAAGGCTTCGGTTCGCTCCATGAAACGATTCATGCGCGGGGGAGAGAGGGTTGTCATTTCTATATCGCGTCCGCGAGGGCGGTTTGGGGTTCTTCGAGGTGGCGCATGATTTCGTTGAGGAAGAGAGCGGCTTGCGTGCCGTCCACCACGCGGTGGTCGAACGTGACGCTGAGGGTGAGGGTTTTGCGCGCCTCAATTTTGCCGTCGCGGACGCGGGGCGCGTCGCGGATTCGGTACACGCCTAAAATCGCGGTTTCGGGCGGGTTAATGAGCGGCGTGGCGAACAAGCCTCCCGCGCTGCCGATGTTGGTGATGGTGAAGGAGCTGCCGCGCAACTCGCCGAGTGACGCAGTGCGGTTGCGTGCGCGTTCCGCGAGGACTTGAATTTCTTGGGCGACTTGCGTGATGGTTTTTCGATCCGCATCCCTTACTACTGGAACAAGCAGACCGTCCGACGTGTCGACCGCGACACCGAGGTGGTAATACTTCTTCACCACAATTTCATTCGTCGTGGCGTCGAGCGAGGCGTTAAAGTGGGGGAATTTTTTGAGGGCTTCGACACTCGCCTTGAGGATGAAGGGCAAAAACGTGAGTTTGACGCCCCGACTTTCGGCCGCCTCTTTTTCGCGTTGCCGCAGCGCCCACAAGTCCGTGACGTCGCACTCGTCCACATGCGTCACCATCGGAATGCTCTGCCATCCTGCCGTTAAGCGGTTGGCTATGGTTTTGCGTAGTGCCGAGAGCGGTACGCGCTCCACGGGGCCGTCAATTGTAATTGGAATTGCGGCGGGCGCGATAGCAGTGGAAGGCTGAGGGGCGGCCGTCGGGGGAGTTGCGCGGGGCGTGTTCGCGGTGCGTTTGACGTCGTCTTCTGTGACGCGCCCGCTCGCGCTTGACGGCGTCACGGCGTTGAGGTCAACTTTGAGTTGTCGCGCGAGTGCGCGGACCGAGGGCGACGCTAACACCGGAAGACGACTCGTTGCAGACGTCGGGGGAGAGGGAACGATCGGGGTGGCGCGGGGGAGAGATGCGATTGCGGGAGCCGCAGCGGGAGTCGGAGTGAGTTTTTCGCCTTCGTCGCCGATGGTGAAGAGCACGTCGCCGACCTTGATGGTGTCGCCCTCCTTGAAGTATTCTTTGAGCACGACGCCGGCGCGCGGCGAGGGGATTTCGACAACGGCTTTGTCGGTTTCGACTTCCGCGACGGATTCGTCGGTCTTCACGCTCGCGCCTTCCTTAAGAAGCCATTTGACGAGCTTGCCCTCGTGGACGCCTTCTCCTACGTCGGGGAATTTGAAGTCGAACGCCATTCGTTTGTTGCACCTTTCGAAAGTATTTCTTGGCGTGGTTTTAATACGCGAGCGTTTTTTCGAGGGCTTTGCGCACGCGCCAGGCATCGGGCAGGTAGTGGTCCTCGTTTTTCGCTAGCGGCATGGGGATGTCGTACCCCGTCACGCGCGCGACGGGCGCCTCGAGGGAGTCGAGCGCTTTGTCGTTGATTGTCGCGATGATTTCGGACGCAAACCCAGACATTTTGGGGGCTTCTTGGACGATAACACAGCGGCCGGTTTGGCGGACACTCTCTATCACGAGCGCCTCGTCCCAGGGTTTGATGGAGCGCAAGTCGATGAAATCCACACTCGCCTGCGGGTTTCGGGTTTTCAGGTCGTCAAGTGCTTCGAGGCAGGTGCGCGTCATCGTGCCCCACGACACTAGCGTCACGTCGCTGCCTTCCCGCACCCGTTTTCCTTGCCCGATGGGGATGAGGTAGTCGCCGTCGGGGACTTCTTCCTTAAATGCGCGGTAAATTTTTTTGGGTTCAAAGAAAATCACGGGGTCGGGGTCCCGAATGCTTGAGGCGAGCAAGCCTTTCGCGTCGCTCGGCGTGCTCGGCACCACAACTTTGAGGCCGGCAATGTGCGCGTAAATGCTTTCCGGGGCTTCCGAGTGGTGCTCAAGGGCGCGAATCCCGCCGCCGTACGGCGAGCGTAGCGTGAGGGGGCAGGTGAAGCGCCCGCGCGAGCGGTTGCGGATGCGCGTTGCGTGATTGAATAACTCGTTCATCGCCAGAAACGTGAACCCGTCGAATTGGATTTCAGGCACGGGGCGAAAACCGTAAGCAGCCAAGCCGATGGCGGCGCCCACGATGCAGGATTCCGCGAGCGGCGTGTCGAAGCAGCGCTCCTCGCCGAATTTCTGCTGCAAGCCCACCGTGGCGCGAAAGATGCCACCCTCCAGCCCGACGTCTTCGCCGAACACCAGAACGGTGGGGTCGCGTTCCATTTCCTGCGCGAGCGCCGCGTTAATTGCTTCGATTAAGGTGAGTTTCGCCATGAAGATTATTCGCCTCCGCTCGTTTTGCGTTCGGCTTGCTCGCGGGTGAACTCTTCCCACTCCTCTTGCAGAAAGGGCGGAAGGGTTTCGTAGGTGTACTTGAACATGTCGTCCGCGGGTGGCGCGCCGGCCGCTTCGGCTCCTTCAACGGCTTTTTCGACTTGCGCGATGCACGCGTCTTTAATCGCGGTGATTTTGGCGTCGTCAATCAGACTTTTGCTGCGCAAGTACTTTTCAAAACGCGGTAACGGGTCCTTGGCCCGCATGACTTGTTCTTCCTCTTTAGAGCGGTATCGGCTCGGGTCGTCTGAGGTCGTGTGCGGCCCGAAGCGGTAGGTGAGTAATTCGAGGAACGTGGGGCCGCCGCCTTGGCGCGCTTTCTCCACGGCGGCGCGCGTCGCCGCGTAAACGGCGAGAACGTCGTTGCCGTCTACTTGGAGGCCTTCGAAGCCGAACGCGTGCGCTTTTTGGGCGAGGGTTTCGCTCGCTGTCTGTTTCTTGAGTGGAACGCTGATGGCGTAGTAGTTGTTTTGGCACACGAACACGACAGGGAGTTTGTAAACGCCCGCGAAATTGAGGGCCTCGAGGGCTTCGCCTTGACTTGTTGCCCCGTCGCCGAAGTAGACGAGCGCCACGCTGGCGTCCTTTCTAAACTTCATGCCGAGCGCGACGCCGATTGCGTGCGTGAGCTGGGAACCGACCGGGATAGCGGGCGGAAAATTGTTGTCTCCTTTTTCGGTGCGGTTGCTTTCCTCGCTTCCCATTGTGTAAAGCAAGAGTTTGGTGAGGTCGGCGCCGCGCGTAATGCTGGCTGCGGATTCGCGGTATGTCACGAACATCCAGTCGCTTTTTTGCAGCGTGACGGCGGATCCGACTTGGCAGGCTTCCTCGCCCTCGACGGGACCGTAAGTGTACGTGCGCCCCTGTCGTTGCAGGCTCATGGATTTCTGGTCGAAAACGCGCGAGAGAACGAGGAGGCGGTAGAGTTCGACGAGTCGCTCGTTGGGTAGCTTGGGATCCAACTGCTCGTCCGCCTTCCCGTTCTCGTCAATGATTTGCAGGTACGCGACATTTGCGGAACCAACGGTTTTCACGGGCATGACGAGCTCACCTTTGAATTGAAATCATTGACGGCGTGACTGAACGAGAAGGATTTGCGAAAAAATCTGCCGCGCGGTACGACGAGCGCACGAACGGCCCCGCCGCCGCGAACTGAAACCCCAACGCGAGCGCGGCGAGACGATATTCCTCAAATTTTTTAGGCGTAACGAATTCGTGGACAGCAAGTTGCCGGGGCGATGGCTGCAAGTATTGGCCGAGCGTGACGAAGTCGACGCCAGCCGCGCGCGCATCCCGCAGCGCCTCCAACACTTGCTCCTGCGTTTCCCCCAGGCCGAGCATGAGCGACGTTTTCGTGTAAGGAGCGCCGAGCTTTTTCGCCGCGCGCAACACGCCCAAGGACTGCTCGTAACCGGCACGCGCATCCCGCACCCGACCTTGAAGTTCGCGCACCGTCTCTACGTTGTGGCCGAGCACATCGACACCTGAATCAATCACGGTTTGAAGTGCCGCCTCGTCGCCTCGAAAATCGCCGACGAGTGCTTCGACGCGCACGCCTAGGTTTTGTTGCTTGATGGCG
>JBBILJ010000033.1:0-4757 GCA_037444945.1 Microcaldota archaeon
CGGCGAACGCGGCGAACAAGCCGATTTGGCGCAGGGCGGGGAGGAGCGTGAGGCTTGCTTCGCGCCGCAAGAACCACCAACTCGCGACGCCAATCAAGGCGTAAGCACCCAGGTTCGCCCACGCGGCGCCCACGCCCGCCCAACCCGGCACCAGCCAGGCGTTGAAGGCGAAACTCGCCACGACGAGGGCGGCGGTCAGCAGGCCGGTGAGTGTCGGGCGGTTCACGGCGGACAGCATGTTCGTGTTCAAGCCGACGAGCGCCATCACGGGCAGCGCGAGGGCGAGGACGCGCAAGGGCGCGAGGGTTCCGGATACGTAAGCGGTTCCGAAGAGCACGTAGAGCGCGATGTCGGCGAAGTAGTAAAGCCCGAGCCCGACAGCGGACAGGACAAGTGCATTAAGGAGAGCGAGGCGGTGATAGTACGCGTCCAGCCGCTCCACGTGGCGAATCACTTTCGGCATAAAGGTCGTGAGGAGGGAGGTGCTGAAGACGAGGGTGGCGGCGACCAGCGAGTAGCCCGCGTCGTAGAACGCCACGCTCGAGAGCGGGTGGTACGCCGCGAGGAAGTAGCGGTCCACCACCACGATAAGAGAGGAGACGAGTCCCGCCGCACCCAACGGCAACGCGTACGTGAACAGCCGCTTCAGCACCGAGAAGGAAGCGCGACCCGCCAACCGCAAGTTCCACAACGCCGCGAGTGCGACAGCGAACACGGCCAGCCCCCGCGCCGCGCCCGCCACCGCACCGTCGTGGAAGAGGAGCGCGGCCGCGATGGACAAGGCGCCGGCCGCGACGACGGACGCCGCGTTGAACGCGCTGTACGCTTTGAACCGCTCGAGCCCTTGCTCGGATGCTTGCGCGAGGTAGAACAAGCTCGTCGCGAACGCGAGGCCGAACGCGGCCCAGTACGCTTCCGCGCCCAGCGCTGGAACCAGGAAGCCGACCACCCAACTCAACGGCACGGCGAGGACGATGGAGGCGAAGGCGAGGAAGGCGAGCGATGACGCCAACGCGTTCCCCGCAAAGCCTTTCTCGTCGCGGTGCCGCGAGACGTGGTACAAGAGGGACAAGTTAAGCGAGAAGAGGAGGAATGCAGGAAGCACCGCCGCCGTGCCGAGCACGAGCGCGAACACGCCGTACTCCGACGGACCCAAAAACCGCGCGACGAGGGGGCGGAGGAGGAAACTCGCCGCTAGCATGAGCATGTTGCTCGCCAGCACGAGCAGCGTGTCGGATGCGAAACGGTGAGGCGGACGAGGCTTCGGGGAAGGCATGGTTGTGAGCGGCGCGTCGCGTTTGAGGAGAAGTCCTTGAACGTGGAGATGTTTATTTAATCCCTCTTCCCCTTTGCTCTGCATGATTCCCCTCGCTAAACCGTTCTTTGACGGGGACGAGCTGAGCGAAGTCAAGCAAGCCTTGGATTCGGGGTGGGTGGCCGGCCAAGGGCCGAAGAGCAAGGCGTTGGAGGCCGCTCTCGTGCAGCGCAGCGGCGCCGCTTACGCCGTCGCGCTCAACAATTGCACGGCCGCCCTCCACCTCGCCATGCTCGCCCTCGACGTGGGGCTGGGTGACGAAGTCCTCGTCAGCGACTTCACGTACCCCGCCACGGGCCACGCGGTGCGCTACTGCGGCGCCGACCCCGTCTTCGTCGACGTGCACGAAGACACGTACAACTTCGACGCCGAAGACGCCGCCGGCAAGGTAACGCCGAAAACCAAGGCCGTCATCGTCGTGCACGCGTTCGGGCAAGCCGCGGACCTCGACGCCGCTGGCGCCCTCGCCCGCGAGCACGGTCTCCCCCTCGTGGAGGACGCCGCGTGCGCGCTCGGCGCAACGTGGAACGGCAAGTCCGCTGGCTCGTTCGGCGCCATCGGCTGTTACTCCTTCCACGCCCGCAAGAACGCGACGACCGGCGAAGGCGGCGCCCTCGTCACGAGCGACGCCGCCATCGAGGCGCGCGCCCGCCTCCTCTCCTGCTTCGGCATGGAGAGCGCGTTCACGCGCCAAGACGAGGCCGAGTTCCACGCGCCCGCCTTCACGGCGCTCGGCTACAACTACAAGCTTTCCGACATTAACGCCGCCATCGGCCTCGCGCAACTCCGCAAGCTCGACGCCATGGTGAAGGCGCGTCGCAGCCTCGCCAAGCTCTACGACGACCTCTTCTCCGCGAAAAGCCTTGTGCAACCTCCCGCCGCGGACGCGCGCGCGTTCCACATCTACCAAACGTATGCCCCCAAGCTGCCGCGCGGAACGGACCGCGACCGCGTCGTGTCGCGCTTGCGCGCGCGGGGTATCCAAGCCAACGTCGCCACGTACGCGTCCCACTTACAGCCGGTTTACGGCCGGCAACCGCCGTGCCCCGTCTCGGCTGACGTTTACGCCCGCACCCTTGCGCTGCCCCTTTACTGGGGCCTCAGCGAGGAGGACGTCCACTTCGTCGCCAACGCGCTGCACGAAAGCCTCCGATAAGAACGACTCCCTGCTCGGCGTTGGCCGCGCGACCACCCCCAAGTGATTTCTTCATGCCTTCCCTGAACGGAAAACGCGTCCTCGTCACCGGCGGCGCCGGCTTCATCGGCAGCCACCTCGTCGACCGCCTCATCGCTGAGAAGCCAGAACGCATCGTCGCCGTCGACAACCTCTTCCTCGGCCGCCGCGAGAACCTCGCCGACGCGTTCCGCCGCTTCGATGGCCTCTCCTTCTACCGCGAAGACGTCTGCCGCTACGCCGCGATGAAGAAAATACTTGCTGACAACGACATCGACGTCATCTTCGACCTCGCCGTCATCCCGCTTCCCGCCTCCCTCGTCAAGCCCGAGTGGTCGTTCAAGAAAAATGTGGACATGACGCTCAATCTTTGCCGCCTCGGGCGCGAAAAGGCGTACGAAACCCTCGTCCACTTTTCCTCCTCCGAGGTGTACGGCACGGCCGAGTACGCGCCAATGGATGAGCGGCACCACCTCGGCGCCATCACGCCCTACGCGGCCAGCAAGGCGGCCGGAGACCAGCTTGTGCTCTCCTACGCCCGCGTTTTCGGCCTCGACGCCGCCATCCTGCGCCCCTTCAACAACTATGGCCCCCGCCAGAACGAGGGCTCGTACGCGGGCGTCATCCCCCTGACGCTCAAGCGCATGGCGGCCGGCAAGCCCCCCATCATTTACGGCACGGGAAGGCAGACGCGGGACTACCTCTACGTGACGGAGACCGCGGACGCCGCCGTCCAGGTTTACAAGAACCCGCGCACGCGCGGTCGCATTCTCAATATCGGCAGCGGGCGCGAAACCTCCATCAACACGGTCATCCGTCTCCTCGCCAAGAACGCGGGGTACCGCGGGAAAATCCTGCGCCAACCCGCCCGCCCCGGCGACGTCATGCGCCACATCGCTGATGTGTCCGCCGCCAGGAAACTCATCCGCTTCAGTCAACGCATCCCCTTCGAGGAAGGCATCCGCCGGACCGTCACGTGGAGCCTCGCGAAGAGGGCTCCCCGCCCCCGCACCTGAATTCCAGTGTCTCCCTATGGATTCTCCCTCCGCGCCTCCCCAAACTCCGGGGCAAATCACGGTTCTCGTCACCGGCGTGAGCGGCGGCGGTGTCGGTTGCGGCATCGTGGAGGCGCTGCGCCGTGCCGGCAACTACCGCATCCTCGGAACCGACATCACGCCTTACTCGGTCGGCCTCTTCAAGGTCGACAGTGGATTTGTCGTCCCTCCCGCCAGCGACATCGCCTACCTCCCCGCACTGCTCAGCATTTGCAAGCGCAACAATGTTGCCGTCCTCATTCCGGGCTCGGAGCCCGAGCTCTTCGCCCTCACGCGCAACCGCGAAGCCGTCGAGCGCGCGGGTCTGACGCTCCTCGCCAACCCGCACGCCCTCGTCGCCGCGTGCCGCGACAAGTGGTCCATGTTCGGCCTTTTCCGCGAAAAAGGCGTGCCGACACCCGATTCTTCACTCCCCGAAGGCGCCAATGCCTTCATCGAACGCCATGGCTTCCCCTTCCTCCTCAAGGCCCGCGTCGGCTCGGGCTCTCGCAACCTCTTCGTGACACGCGACGCCGGCGAATACGCCTTCTACTCGCGCTACCTTGCGGCCGCCAAAGTCGACTTCTTTCTGCAGGAGTATGTGGGTACGGCCCAAGACGAGTACACCGTCGGCGTCGTCTGCCGCCGGGACGGCTCCGTCGTCGGCTCCATCACCGTCCACCGTTTCCTCCAAGGTCTCTCCAGCCAACACGACCTGCAAGTCGGCGGTCAACGCGTCCACACGAGCACCGGCATCTCCCAGGGCGTCGTGGAGGACAACGAGGTCGTCCAGCGCCAGTGCGAAGCGTACGCGGTCAAGCTCGGCGTGCGCGGCCCCGCCAACTTCCAAGGCCGCCTCGTGAACGGGACGTTCGTCGTTTTCGAACTCAACCCGCGCTTTTCCGGAACAACCCCCTTCCGCGCCGCCGCTGGCTTCAACGACGCCGACCTCGTGCTCCGCGACTTCGCCCTCCACCAACCCGTGACCCGCCCCGCATTCCGCTCCGGGCTCGTCGCCCTGAGGGGGCTCGAAAACATCTTCGTTACCCCCGAGCAAATCCGGCAAAACGAGGCTTCTACATGAACCACGCCGATGTCGTGAAGGCCAACATCAAATACCACTCCCGTATGGCCCACAAGTACGATGCGACGCAGCCCTACTTCGCGCCCGAAAACGTGGCGCGCGTCGACCTCATCCTCGCCGCCCTCTCGCGCCGCCACGGCCGCGGCACCT
>JBBILJ010000033.1:4805-5574 GCA_037444945.1 Microcaldota archaeon
GAAGACGACCCGCGGCCCGCCCGGCTTCGGCTTCTCTCGCGCCGCCACGGCCGCGGCACCTTCCTCGACGTCGGCTGCGGCACCGGCTTTCTGCTCAAGCTCGCGAAAAAGCACTTCGACGCCGTCATCGGTGTCGACGTCACGCCAGACATGCTCGCCCAAATCCCCCGTGACGCGAAGACGGCCCTCCACCTCGCCGACTCCGAACACCTCCCCCTCCGGGACGCGAGCGTGGACGTGGCGGGCTCGTACTCCTTCCTCCACCACCTCTTCGACCTCCAGCCCTCCCTGCGTGAAATCGCGCGCGTCCTCAAGCCCGGCGGCGCCTACTACAACGATCAGGATCCCCATGCCGAATACCTCTCCGCCGCCGACTCCCTGCGTGATCGCGCCCAGGGTCGCCTGCTCGCCGACCAGCTCAAGGGACGCGACGAGATTGCGGGCGAAGTCGAGGAAGCGTACGACATCCCTCCCGAAATCACTCGTCTTGCTGAATATCAGGAACAGGAAAAAGGCGGCTTTCGCGCCGACGAGCTCCGGGCAGCCGTCCTCGCGGCGGGCTTTCGCTCCTGCGACGTCAAGCCCCGATGGTTCCTCGGCGAAGGCCTCGTTCGCCGCGAGCACGGGGACGCGGGCACCAAAATCGTGGATGCCTACCTCTCTGACTGCCTCCCCTTAAGCGCGCAATTCTACAAGTACCTCCAGTTCGTCGCGGTAAAGTGACGCCTTCCCTTCCGCTCCGTCCAACCTTCACGTCCTCAACACCGCC
>JBBILJ010000033.1:5584-10591 GCA_037444945.1 Microcaldota archaeon
TCGTCACGGGAAGCACGGGTTTTATCGGTCGCCGCGTGTGTACCCGGCTCGCAGCCGCCGGCGTCCCATTTACCCCCGTCGGTCCCGGCACCCCGCTCCCCCTCGACCTGAGGCGGGACGACTTGGCGCGCCTCCCCGAATGCGATGCCGTCATCAACCTCTTTTCCGCCGTGCCGCGGGGCGGCGCGCCCTCCCTGCGCGAAATCCTCGAAACCAACGTCCTCGCGCTCGAACGCTTCTTCGAGTGGTGCGCCGCGCACAAGTGCTTCGTCGTCCACGCGTCGTCCGCGTCCATTTACGGTCGCTCGAGCGCCGTCTCCCTCGCGGAAGACGCCTCCCCCAACCCGGAAGGGACATACGCCGCCTCCAAACTCCTCGGAGAAAAAATCGCGGGCGAACTCCTCGGCCCTCACGCCGTCCTCCGCCCATCTTCCGTTTATGGGCTCGGCCAGCCGCCCGGCTCCGTCCTCCCCCTCTTTGTCGAGCGCGCGAAGGCCAAGCGACCCCTCCTCGTGCATGGCCGCGGCGAACGCGCAACGGACTTCGTCCACGTCGACGACGTCGCGAGTGCCTTCGTCTCGGCAGCCCTCTCCCGCCGCGCCGGCACGTTCAACATCGGCTCCGGGCACGCGACGCCTATGCGCGAACTCGCAGAAACGGTCAACCGCGCTTTCCAGGGCGCCGGAGTGGAGTATGATGCGTCCGCGCCCGACGACGGCACGCGCCTCGAGCTCGACATTTCCCGCGCGCGCCGCGAACTCTCCTTCAATCCCCGCTCCCTCGAACAGGGGTTAACTGAACTCTCAGAGGGATTCGCTTGAAAATCGCCGTCCTCTCCGACATCCACGGCAACCTGCACGCCCTCCAAGCCGTCCTCCGCGCCGTCGAAAGCCGCGTGGACCGCGTCTACGCGCTCGGCGACTGGGTCGGCTACTACGCGTTCCCCGACGAGGTCGTCCGCCTCGCCATCCGCCACCGCATCCGCTCGACGCTCGGCAACCATGACGCCGCCCTCCTCGCCGGTCGTCCCGTGGAGGCGCCCGACGCCGAGCTCGCGAAGGCCTCCTTGGCTTACGCGTCCGCGCACCTCTCTGGCGAGTCGCGCCGTTTTCTCGCCTCCCTCCCGCGCCGCCTCGATGAAACCCTCGACGGCCGGCGCTGCGTCTTGCTGCACGGCAGTCCCTCCGACGAACTCGACGGTCGCCTCAATCCGTCGGACGCCGAGGCCGCGTTGAAGCAAGTGGCCGCCGACGCCTTGTTCGCTGGCAACACGCACCGCCAATTCCAAGCCGAACGCGGCGGCCGCGTCCTCGTGAATCCGGGTTCAGTGGGTCAGCCGCGTGAAAGCGACAAGCGGGCCGCGTACGCCATCGTCGAGTTTCCCAGCTTATGTATCGAACTGGTGCGCACTGACTACGACACGGACGCCGCCGTCGCCGCCTGCGAGGCGGCTGGCATTGACTCCCGCGTCTGCGCGGCGTTGAGGTCTTCCCCGTGAAAATCCTGCACGTTGGCAGCCTCTTCAACCTCTCCTACAACCTCGCCGCTATGCAGTGCCGCCACGGTCTCGACGCTTCCATCTACCTTCCCGAATCCGCGTGGCGCTCTGATGGTCCCAGTTCGCCGCTCTGGCAGGGCGCGCGCCGCTCCAGTTTCGTGCTGACGTGGAAGGACGGCCCGCTCTCCCTTCTCGAGCGCCTGCGCGTGATGCACTCCTTCGACCTCGTGCAGACCGCCGCCATGAGCACGGCTTATGGTTGGCTCTCCGGCAAGCCGAGTGTCGCGTACGCGATGGGCGGCGACCTGCGCGTGTGTCCCTTTCAGGGGGGCGCCTCCAACCTCCTGTTGCGCGAAGGGTTCCACCACAGTCGCCGCATCTTCGTGAGCGGTCCATACTTCAACGACGCGCTCAAGCGCCTCGGGCTGGGCGACCGCGTTGAGTTCGTCCCACAATACCTTGACTTGCGCGCCTACGCGCCCCGTTACCCGTCCGCCGGCGGTCGCCGTCCCCTCAAACTCCTCTATGTGTCGCGCGCCGACTTCGCTGAAAAAGGGTCCCAGCACTTCGCAAAGGCCCTCGCCCAAGTCCGAAACAAGAAAAACCTACTCGTCCGCGTCATCCGCACGGACGAAGACTTCGCCGCCTTTGAAAAGTTTATCCGACAAAGCGGCGTGAAGTATGAAACGCTTCCCCTCCTCAACACCCTGCAGTTAAGCCGCGCGTTCGCCGACGCCGACGCCGTCGTCGACCAGCTCACGTACCCTTACTACCTCGAGGGAACCTATGGCCTCGCCACCCTCCAAGCCATGGCGAGCGGAAAAGCCGTCCTAACCTCGCTTGACCCGCGTCCCAATGACCTCAAGACGGGTTACGCGGACAACTACGACTCTCTGCCTCCCCTCTACAATGCGCAGTCCTTCGACGGTCTCGTGCGCCTTCTCGACGGCATCGCCGACTCCACGCCCGCCATCTTACGCCGCCGCGGCCTCGCCGCCCGCCGCTGGGTGGAGCGCAACCACTCCGAGGAAAAGATCTTCCGCCGTTTCAAGGCAATTTACGCCGAAGTTTTGGGGTCCGCGAGCCGCTGAGGATTGAGGATTTGGTGACCATGCCTTCTGACTCCGTTTCCTGGGGCGACCGCCTCGACGTGCGCTACTTTCTTCTCGAGCGTTTGCGCGGTCTTCACGGCTTGACTGTTGTGGAGGTTGGGTGCAATCGTGGGGAAGTGTTGCGGGCGGTGCCCGCGGACAATCGTCGAATAGGTTTCGATCTTGACGAGGCGGGTTTGGAGGTCGCGCGCCGTGAAGACCCTGGGGCGCGGTACTTTAAGGCGGACTTATTCGACGTCCCCGTCCAAGGCGCTGACGTCGTGCTTCTCCCCAACATCGTCGAAATGTTCTCCCCAACCGACCGCCCGAAAGTCGTCGACGCGGTCGCGGCAATGCTTAAGCCCGGCGGAAGATTATTCCTCACGACGCCGAACAACGCGCGGTATCATACCTGCAAGGCGACTGCCGAAGAAGTCACGGCGCTGCTCGCCCCTTACTTCTCGTTCAAGTTGCGCGGCTACAATCCGTTCCCGTAGTGGCCGTTCTTTGTTCCCGCTCGCGTCCTCGCCCTCGTGCCGGGGTGGCGTTGGATGCTGGGTTGGTTGTGTGAGGCTGGTTTTTGGCCGTCGCGCGGTAAGTTCTTTTACGTGGAGGCCGTGCGGAAGAAATAGTTCTGGGACCTATCTTGTAAGCTTGTTCCTGATTTTCTTTACGGCTTGGGCGGCGCGGTGCGCGAAACCCCCGCCGGCGAGCGAGTAGACGCCGTAGCGCTTGAACTCGCCGCCCCATTTTTGCTTGTACTTGTAGATGCCGGCTTCCTTGCTTCCCGGCAACGGTTCGGGGTTGGCGCCGGTGAGGTCGTAGTAACGGTCGCCGCGTTTTTTGGCGGTCTCGATGACGCTCCACTTGAGCAAGTCGCTCGCGTAAATTTTTTGTGCAATTGCACGGTCGCTTTGTCCGGCGCCCCACTCGTTCACGTACCCGTTGAAGAACGTGGTGCCGAGGCCGGCGAGGACGTCTTCGTCCTTTGTCGCGATGAGGATTTCGCCGACGCCGTATTTTTTCCAGTTCGTGAACAGTGCGTCGTCGTATGCGTACGGCGGCACGCGGGCGCGCTTGCGGGACTCGTTCACGCAGCGATAATACGCTCGCAACTCGGCTTGAGTTTCGACGGCCTTGACTTTGACGCCGTCCTCGCGCGTGCGGTTGACGAGCTTGCGCGCCGAGTGGTCGACGGCTCTCCACAACTCGTCCGCGCTCTTCGCCAAGTCGATGAGGAAGGTGCCCCACTCCTTGCGCGAAAACCCTGCGGACGCGAACGCTTCAACGGGGTCGGCGAGGGGGTGCGCGGACGCTTCGCTGATCGGGATTTTTTTGAGGCGCGCCCACGCCGCCACCGCGCGCAGCAATTCCCGCGCGATTTCTTCGCTCTCAAACACAGGGCCGTACACCCAGCCGCTCGAACTCAAGGGGAGCTGCACGGCGCGGCCCGCGACGGAAGCCTTGACGGGTTTTTCGAACGCGAGCAGCGCCCCCATGAGTTCGCCCTTTGGGTCGCGCGCCTCGAAGTAGTGTGGCTTGAAGCCGATGGCTTGCGCGTACTCCGCGTAGTACGTGGTCTGGTAGACGCTACCGCCTTCGTTGCCGGCGATGTAAGCGTTCCACTCCGCGGCGCCGCTCGGCGCGTCAACCTTGTGAGCGATGGCGAACGGCATGGCTTGATATTCACGGCAAAGGGGGAATTGGGAGTTGGGAATGATTTTTGTGGGGGCCTATTTTTTGAGGCGCAGGGCGCGCTCGTACACTTTCTTTTCGAGGGCCTCCATCTTCGTCCCCTCGATTTCGGCGAACTTCTCTCTGCCTTTCGCGACGAGGCTGCGGCGCAACTTGGCGTCCGTGAGGACGCGGCGGATGGCGGCGGCGAACGCATCCCATTCGGACGGCGACGACGGGTGGGACTTGATTTCGGTTTGCAGTTCAGTGGAAATACTCTGTTCACCTTTTGAGTGCTTGGGAGCGTTCGGGCTCGGTTCTCACCGCGTCAAACCGGCGCGCGGGATCGTTCGCAGAGGGGCTGAGCGCGTAGCCTCGCGACTCGAAGAAGGCACGCGGATAGTAACTCGCGTGCGTAACGCCAAGAAAGGTGAGCAGCGGTTCGCGGATGAACCGGTCCACAGTTTCGCCACCCAGGCGCTTGCCCGCATCTGCCACGTCTCCGATGAGAATACGCCCGCCTGGCTTGATCAATCGGTCGCACTCGGAGAGGAGAGTGCTGGTTTCGTGACGGGTCAAATAGTGTGTGATGCTATAGGAGAGTACGCGATCGAAGGAGTGGTCCGAAAAGGGGAGACGTTTGCCGGCATCGGCGTACTGCACACGGAGGCCGCGTGCCGAGGCCTTGCGCAAGAGGGTACGTGAGATATCGGTGCCGATTTTTTCACGCGCGGGAAGCCGTTC
>JBBILJ010000034.1:0-10552 GCA_037444945.1 Microcaldota archaeon
CTCTTTTATTGCGCCAAACCCAAAACCCCCTCGAGCCGCCATGATTTACGACGTCGCCGTCATCGGCGCGGGACCCGCCGGCACTTCCGCTGCCCTCCACGCCGCGAAAGCCGGCCTTAGAACGCTGTTGGTCGAGGAACACCGTAGCGTGGGTTCCCCGGTACACTGCGGGGAGTGCTTGAGCCGCGCCGCGGTTCAACGCATGGGTTGGACGCTTCCCGATGACGTGGTGGGAATGCCTGTGAAGGGCATTCGCGTCCTGTTCCCCCAGCAGCACTCCACGCTTGTGAGCGAGTCGGGTTTTGTGCTCGAAAAAGAACGCTTCGAGGCGTGGATAGCGTCGCAAGCCGTTCAAGCCAGCGCTGAGTTACGCGTCAACACGCTCGTCGTGGATGCGAAGCGCGAAGGCGACGCGAAAACGGGGACGTGGAAAATCCAGACGAACAACGAAGTCGTGGAAAGCAAAATTCTCGTGGACGCGACGGGCGTGAAAGCTTTTCTCTCCGCCAAACTCGGCCTCAACACGCGTTTTAGTAGCGTTATTGGGGTGCAGTACGAACTCCAAGACATCCCGAACACGGGCTACCTTGATTTTTACTTGTGGCCCGACCTCGCGCCGAGCGGGTACTTGTGGATGATTCCCAAAAAAAACGGGCGCGCCAACGTTGGCCTCGTCACGAACCAAAACACGAAAGCGAAACTCTTCCTCGACGCGTTCCTCCAACGCCAAGGCTGGAGCAACAAAAAAAACAATCCCCGCAACCCCGCCACCCCCACCACCGCGTTCGGCGGTTTGATTCCCGCTTCGGGACCCCTCGCAAACACGACGGCGGACGGCTTGATGCTCGTTGGCGACGCGGCCGGGTTCACCTCTCCTCTCTTTGAGGGCGGCACGCAACTCTCCCTCGTGAGTGGGCGTTTCGCCGCCCAAACCGCCGCCGAAGCCCTCGCGGCAGGGGATGCGAGTAAAGGGGGCTTGCAAAAATATGTGGAGCGCTGGCGCTCCGAGTTTCCAGACTACAACCAAATCCTGAGCGGCAAACACAAACTCTACGCGTTAAGCGAAAAGGAACTCGTCGACCTCGCCTCCACTCTGCCCGCCGACTTGGGAAGCTTGAGCACGCTCGACAAACTCGTCATCGGCATCAAACTCGCGCTCCGCAACCCCGCGCTTTACGGTAAAGGCATTATTTCCGCGCTTCAAGCCTTCGGGTACAGCCGCGCCGAAAAGTACGGTTGGTAGGTTAATCCCCCGAAGCACGCAACCTAATGGCGTCGAGTAACCGGGCAACAAACGAGATATTAGCGGGAGGGACAACGACAAAGGGACCTCGAAAGCGAACTACCGCCACCAGGGGGGGGCGTCAAGCCGTACTGCGTCGCGAAATGGGCTTCTAGTTTTTCAAACTCAGTTGAAGTCAATCGCGCGGCGCCCGTTTTTCCACGAAGGTATGATTCGGGAATCATTTCCACAACGCCCGCAGAGTCCTCGCCGCGGGGATTCATAGAGCGCATCACGAAAAAGTCGTGCGTCCCGGCGTTAATGTTCGTGCTCAGATTCACGCCAAGGTCGTGGAGCGATTTCGCGCTAGGGGCGGGTATTCCCGCAAGCACAAAA
The DNA here is from genome assembly GCA_037444945.1 of Microcaldota archaeon. GTDB lineage: Archaea > Micrarchaeota > Micrarchaeia > Norongarragalinales > JBBILJ01 > JBBILJ01. The sequence goes on from JBBILJ010000034.1 coordinate 1,619, forward strand.
TTCTTCTCATGCTCGTTAAGGTAAGTCTGTACGTCGCGAGGGTCAAAGGGTTTTCTGAGTTCGAGGTACAGGCGCCCGTTTTCCGCGTGGCGACCCAGCCACTTCACTTTACTGAGTATGCGCTCGAGAGATTGGCGGTCACTTGTAGCAAGGCCCTTCTCACGCGTTAGACTCCTGAGCGTTGAGGGCGCCACCTTGTGAAGGGGTTGACTGACCTCGTGACCGGCTCGCGTTGATGTTATGGGAAAGGATTCCCAGTCCGCGTGACGGAATGCTTTTTCGAGGGGGTGAAGTTGCATGTCTCTCAAACTAGGCGTTAAGCGTAATAAAAACCCGAGCGAGCCTCTCCCGCCCTCGTCCCGGACTAGTAGTGACGCGTGAAGAGCGATAGTTTTGCAAGCAAGGATTTAAAAGTTTTTCGCGGCATAATACTACGCGCGTACTTAACGGCCTCCAGCCCGCTTTCGGTTTACGGGGGTTCGTCCTTTTTGTGAGTTCGACTTGCCCACCAAACACTTTCTCTCTCCGCAAGCCAGCGTTCTCAGCGAGCCCCAAGCTTTAGCCCTCCTCTCAAAATACGGCGTCCACAAGGAACAACTCCCCCTCATCCGACCGGACGACGCCTCACTGCGCGAACTTGGCGCCAAGCCCGGCGACATCATTCAATTCCTCCGTTTTAGCCCCGTCACGAGTCAGCCCGAAGCGTATTATCGCGTCGTGGCTGGAACCGAAGGCTAACGGAAGAAATACGCGCGCGGTAAAACCGCGGGGGGCAAGCCGCGCGCGTCTCGCGCGCCGCCTTTTTCGCCGCCCTCTGGCTTTCGCCGTACCACCGCCCTCCCGCAAAAACCAAACCACGCGGCTGGCGGAGCGCTTGAACGCTTCACTGGGGGGAATCCGGAATGGTTTACGCGGCGCTCACGCAGCAATACTTACACGATAACTCGCTGGTTAAGCAATTCGTGGATGGTTACGACAAGTTCGTTCACGAGGGCTTGCAGCGCGTCGTGGACTCGCAGAACACCGTCGAACCCCAAATCGAAGGCCTCGTTTTGAAGCTGGGAAAAATTGAAGTCCAGCGCCCCATGATGACGGAAGCCGACGGCTCCCGCCGCCCCGTCACCCCCATGGAGGCGCGAATGCGTGACCTCACCTACTCGGCCCCAATGTTTCTTGAAGTCACTTCATTCTTCAACGGTGTCGAGAAAAAAACCGAAAAAGTCTATATCGGCGAGCTCCCCGTCATGGTGAAGAGCAAGCTGTGCTACTTGTACGGAAAAGGCCGCGACGAACTCGTCGAACTCGGCGAAGACGCCCTCGACGCAGGCGGCTACTTCATCATTAACGGAACCGAAAAAAGCTTAATGACGCTCGAAGACCTCGCGCCGAACCGCATCCTCATCTCCAAGGACCGCGAAAAAGGCTCGATTAACGCGAAAGTGTTCTCCACGCGCCTCGGTTTCCGCGGTCGCTGCACCGTTGACCGCACCGCGGACGGCAAACTCTCCGTCTCCCTGCCTTCCTACAACAAGCCCCTCGAATTGCTCCTCGTGCTACGCGCACTCGGCCTGGATAAGGACGAAAAAATATTGGAGTCCTTCAGCGCGTACAAGGAAACCAAGAACGACGTGCTCCTCAACTTCGAGTTCGACGCCTCCAAAAACAAGCGCGACGCCCTTGAAATCATCGGCAAGCGCGCCGCGCCCGGTCAGCCTGTCGACTACCAAGTCAAGCGCGCGGAACTCCTCCTCGACCGCTACCTCCTCCCCCACATTGGTGTGGAGAGCGATTCGCGCCTCGCGAAAGCGTACTACCTCGCCCACATGGCGGAACGCAGCATGCTCGTGGCGGCGAAGAAGCGCGCGCCGGAAGTCAAAGACCACTACGCGAACAAGCGCCTCAAAATCACGGGCAAGCTCATGGAGGAGCTCTTCAAGTACAGTTTTCAGTTCCTCATCAAAGACATGACGTATCAAATCGAGCGCGCGAACGTGCGCGGCCGCAAAATGACGCTCGCCGCCATCGTGCGCCCCGACGCCCTCACTGAACGCATCAAGTACAGCATGGCGACGGGAAATTGGGTGGGCGGCTACACTGGCGTCTGCCAGCCCCTCGACCGCTACAATTACGCGTCCGCCCTCTCGTTCATCCGCCGCGTCACCTCGCCCTTGGCGAAGAAGCACCCGCACTTTAAGGCGCGCGACCTCAACGGCACGCACTACGGTCGCCTCGACCCCAACGAAACTCCCGAAGGTCCCAACGCAGGTCTCGTGAAAAACCTCGCCGTGTTCTGCGAAGTCACGACCGCCGCCCCCGAGGACGGCGTCGAAGCCTTCCTCAAAAAGCAGGGCGTGAGCCTCAAAGAGCAAGCCAAGGTGTCCGTCTACCTCAACGGCCGCTTCATGGGCTTCACAGACAACGGCGAAAGCCTGGCACGCGAGTTCCGCGAAAAACGCCGCGCCGGCGAACTCGAAACCCTCGCCAACGTCGCTTCCTACGCCCGCACGAACGAAGTCTTCATCAACACGGACGAAGGCCGCGCGCGCCGACCCTTGCTCATCATCAAGCGCGGCAAAAGCATGCTCACCGACGCCGTGAAAGCCAAACTCGAGAAAGGCGAACTCTCCTGGAGCGACTTAGTCAAGCAAGGCATCATCGAGTACCTCGACGCGGAAGAGGAAGAAAACTCCCTCGTCGCGCTGAACGAAAAACACCTCGAAAAAGCAGCCGCAAAAGGCAAAGCCGAGCGCTACACGCACCTCGAAATCGACCCCGTCGGCATCCTCGGCTACGCCTCCACACAACTCCCCTTCCCCGAATACAACTCGGCGCCCCGCGTCCTCATGGCGGCCCAGCACTCCAAGCAAGCCCTCGGCCTCTACGCGTCAAACTACAACCTCCGAAGCGAAACGCGCTCCCACATCTTGTACTACCCGCAGCGCGCCCTACTCGCGACGCGACCCGCCGAAATCCTCAAAACGCACTTGCGCCCCGCAGGGCAAAACCTCGTCGTCGCCGTCCTCTCCTACAAGGGACACAACATGCAAGACGCCGTTGTCCTCAACCGCGCCGCCGTCGACCGCTGTCTGGGACGCAGCGCGTTCTACCGCACCTACACCGACGAAGAACACCGCTACCCAGGCGGGCAGCGCGACCACTTCGAAGTCCCCCCTGAATACGTGCAGGGCTTTATGGGTGAAACAGATTACGCGCAACTCGACGAGAACGGCATCATCGCGCCCGAAACCATCGCGCCCGGCAACGCCGTACTAATCGGGAAAACCTCGCCGCCACGCTTTCTCAAAGAAGTCAGCGCCCTCGACGTGGAAACCGAGAAACGCCGCGAAGCGTCGATTCGCGTGCGCGGCAACGAGGAAGGCATCGTGGACGCCGTCATGCTCTCGCAATCCATGAGCGGCAACAAGTTCGTGAAAGTGCGCGTGCGCCGCGCGTGCATCCCTGAAATCGGGGACAAATTCGCTTCGCGCTTCGGCCAAAAAGGCGTCGTCGCCCTCATCAGCCACCCCGAAGACCTTCCCTTCACGCAGAGCGGCATCACGCCCGACCTCATCATCAACCCCCACGCTATTCCGGGCCGTATGACGGCGGGGCACCTGCTCGAAATGCTGGGCGCGAAAGCCGCCTGCATGGACGGCAAATACCGCGACGGAACGGCCTTCACGGGCGACACGCAAGGCGACTTCGAGCAAACCCTGCGCGAGAACGGCTTCGACTACAAGGGCACGGAAACCATGTACGACGGCGAAACCGGCGACGTGATGGCCGCCAAAATCTTCGTCGGCGTCATTTACTACCAACGCCTCTACCACCTCGCCTCGCTTAAGATTCACGCGCGCGGCCGCGGCCCCGTTCAGATGCTCACCCACCAACCCACCGAGGGACGCGCCCGCGAAGGTGGTTTGAGGCTGGGCGAAATGGAGCGCGACTGCTTCATCGGTTACGGCGCCGCCTCGCTGCTCAAAGAACGTATGATTGACTCGAGCGACAAAACGATGCAACTCGTCTGCCTCGACTGCGGCAGCACGGCGGAACACGACAAGGCGAAGAACCGCACCTACTGCCCGCTGTGCGAGAGCACAAACGTGGACGAAGTCGAAATGTCGTACGCCTTCAAGCTCCTCCTCGACGAAATGAAGAGCATCGGTATCCAACCCAAGCTCCTCCTCAAGGACAAAGCCTAGCAAAAACCCGTCGCGGAAGCCTTCAAACTCAGACTCGGTGAACCCAACACAATGGCGAAAATCATTTCCGGCATCCAGTTCCTCCTGCTCAGCCCCGAGCAAATCCGCAAAATGAGTGCCGTGCGCATCACGGTCGCGGACACATACGACGAGGACGGCTACCCGATTAACGAGGGTTTGGCCGACCAGCGCCTCGGCGTCATCGACCCCGGCCTGAAATGCAAGACGTGCAACGGCCGTATGAAGACCTGCCCCGGGCACTTCGGCAGCATCGAACTCGTCCGCCCCGTCGTGCACGTGGGTTTCGCGAAAGTCATTTACCAACTCCTCAAAGCCACATGCCGCCGCTGCGGCCGCAACATGAACGCGGACGGCGTCCGCCTCGAGCACGCCAAGCGCGTAAGCGAGTGCCCGCACTGCGGCGAAAAACAAAAAGCCGTCAAGTTCGTGAAACCCACCTCCTTCTACGAAGAAGAGCGCCGTCTGCTACCCAACGAAGTCCGCGAACGCCTCGAACGCATCCCTGACGAAGACATTACATCCCTCGGCTTACTCGCGCGTCCCGAATGGATGGTGCTCACCGTCCTCATCGTGCCCCCCGTCACCGTCCGCCCCTCGATTACGCTCGAAACCGGCGAACGCAGCGAGGACGACCTCACGCACAAGCTCGTCGACATCATCCGCATCAACCAGCGCCTCGGCGAAAACATCGACGCCGGCGCGCCGCAACTCATCATCGAGGACTTGTGGGAACTCCTCCAATACCACACGGCCACCTACTTTGATAACGAGACGGCTGGCATCCCGCCCGCGCGCCACCGCTCGGGTCGGCAACTCAAAACGCTCTTTCAGCGCCTCAAAGGCAAGGAAGGGCGTTTCCGCTACAACCTCTCCGGCAAACGCGTCAATTTTAGCGCGCGCACCGTAATCAGCCCGGACCCATACTTAGGCATCAACGAACTCGGCGTCCCCGAAAGCATTGCTGCTGAGCTGAGCATCCCCATCACGCTCACCGCGTGGAACTCGGAACAAGTCAAGAAACTCGTGCGCGAACACCCCGAAAAAATCAATTACGTGATTCGCCCCGACGGTCGACGCAAAAAGATTACGACCGAGAACACGGCGGAAGTCCTCGAAGAGCTCGCGCCCGGCTACCTAGTCGAGCGCCAAATGCAGGACGGCGACACCGTCATCTTCAACCGCCAACCCTCGCTGCACCGAGTCTCCATGATGGCGCACACCGTCGTTCTCTTGCCCGGCAAAACGCTGCGCTTCAACAGCGCGGACTGCGCGCCCTATAACGCCGACTTCGACGGCGACGAAATGAACATCCACTTCCCGCAAAACGAGGAAGCGCAAGCCGAAGCGCGCTTACTCATGGGCGTCTCCGAAAACCTGCTTTCGCCACGCAACGCGGAACCCCTCGTCGCGCCTCTCCACGACCACATCAGCGGCGCCTACCTCCTCACCCAAGACGGCGCGCTGTTCACGCGCCAACAAGCCTCCCGCTTGTGCTTTTTGATGGGCGTGCAGCCGGATCTTCCCGCCAAAGTCGAGGGCCGCGACCTCTTCTCCCACCTTCTCCCCCCGGACTTGCACCTCGAGCTCACCAACCGCACGGGGCACAAGGTCGTGATTAAGAAAGGCAAATTAGAGAGTGGGGACGTGGATGCGCGCGTCATGAACGCCCTCGTCAAGCACATCTACTTCACGCACGGCAGCGACGCGGCGCGGCACTTTCTAGACGGCGTCACGCAAGTCTCCGCTGAAATCGCGACCATGTTCGGCCTCTCGCTGGGGCTAAGCGACTACGTGATGGACGAAAAGAACCGCGGCGTACTCCTCGAGCACTACCGAAAAGGCAAGAAAGCCATCAGCGGCCTCATCACGCAGTACCGCAACAAAAAACTCGAACGCCAACCCGGCAAAACACTCAAAGAAACCCTGGAAGAGAAAGTCATGGATGTCGCGGAAAGCACGCGCGACGACTGCGGCAAAATCATCCTCGACAGCGTCGCCAAGCGCCCCGTTCACTTCGCCAGCCTCACTATCTCGCAAAACCCCGCCATCCTCATGGCGCGCTCCGGGGCGCGCGGCAAACTCCTCAACGTCATCCAAATGGCGGCCCTCGTCGGACAGCAAGCCGTGCGCGGCAAGCGCATGACGAGCGGGTATAAGAACCGCATCCTGACGCACTACCACCGCGGCGACCTCACGGACGAGGCGCGCGGGTTCGTCAACCAACCTTACGCGCGCGGCTTAAGCCCGATTCAATACTTCTTCCACGCCGCCGGTGGTCGCGACTCCGTGGTCGACAAGGGCGTCAACCCCGCCAAGACGGGCTACATGCAGCGCCGACTCATCAACGCGCTCCAAGACCTCATCGTCGAGAAAGACCTGACCGTGCGGGACGCCGCCGGCGGCGTCATCCAGTTCAAGTACGGCGACGACGCCCTCGACACGAGCGGTCGACCCGTCGCGTACGGCGAAAGCGTGGGCGTCGTCGCGGCGCAAAGTATCGGCGAGCCCGGCACGCAGATGACGCTGCGCACCTTCCACTACGCCGGCGTCGCCTCCCTCGCCCAACTCGGTTTCACGCGTCTGGTTGAAATCGTGGACGCGCGCAAGACCCCCAAGAAAGCCGTCATGGAAGTTCACCTCAAGAAGGAGTACCTCAAAAAGTACGAGAAAGTCAAAGAAATCGCGGCTAGCATCGAGGAAATCACGCTCGAAAAAATCGCGAGCATCGAGGAAGACTTCACGCGAAAACACATCCGCGTCAGCCTCGACTACGACATGATGCAGCAAACCAAGATTTCGAGCGAGGACGTCTACAAAAAACTCGACGCCGCGAAAATCAGTTACACCAAGGACGGCGTGCGCGAGCTCCTCATCAAGCCGAAAGTCGAAAACCTCAAAGCGCTGCGCAAAATAACGGGCAGCCTCGGCGGCATCGTCCTCAAAGGCATCCCCGGCATTTCGCGCGCCATCATCCTCGAAAAAGACGGCGATTACAGCATCGCGACCGAAGGCAGCAACCTTGAGGAAGTCTTCAAAATTCCCGAAGTCGACGCGGAGCGCACGAGCACGAACGACATCATGGAAATCGGCCGCGTGCTCGGCATCGAGGCGGCCCGCAACGCCATCATCGCGGAAACCACGAAAGTCCTCGACGCGCAGGACCTCAAAGTCGACCCGCGCCACATCATGCTCATCGCGGACGCGATGACGAGCCGCGGCATGGTGAAAAGCATCGGCCGTCACGGCCTCGCCGGCGAGAAGAAAAGCGTCCTCGCACGCGCCGCCTTCGAAGAAACCGCCAAACACTTAGTCCACGCCGCCACCTACGGCGAAGTCGACGAACTCAAAGGCATCACGGAAAACATCCTCATCGGGCAAACCATCCCGTGCGGCACCGGCAAAGTCATCCTCGAAATGGACGCCGACTAAAACGGACCCCCACGACTCTCTCCCGCCTTTTTCTTTTCTCCTTTTCCCACCTATTTCGCGAATGATGCCCGTGCAACAAAACGCGTAAAACCTCCTCCCGCGTGCGTAGACGCATGAGTCGCGTTGTGCTCTTCGCCGGCTTGCTACTCGCCGCCACCTTCCTCGCCGGGTGTGTTTCGCTCGACGGCCTAGCGAGCAACGTGACGGCAAACGTGACGCCCGGCTTCAAGCTCCCCTTGGAGGGACAAAACTTGGAGGAACTCTACGTGATACACCCCACCTTACAAACCAAGGACGGTTTTCGCCTCGCCGCGGACTACTCTCCCGCGACGGGAGCGACGACCGGCATCATTTTGCTGCACCAACTCGGCGCCGACAAATCGTCGTGGGCGAGTTTCACGCCGCTGCTTGAGGCGCGCAACTACGCCGTCCTCGCCGTCGACTTACGCGGACACGGCGGCACCACGCGGGGCGGTAAAAGCGCCGCGTGGTCGACCTTGACGCCGGCGGAGCAAGCAGCCGTGGTGAACGACGCCCAAGCCGCCGCCGACTTTTTAGGGAACCAAAACTTCAGCACCATCGCCGTCATCGGCGCCTCCATTGGCGCCAACGCCGCCCTGCAACTCGCCGCCCGGGATTTCCGCGTGAAAGCCGTCGTCGCCCTCTCCCCCGGTCTGGATTACCAAGGCGTCGAAACACCGGGCGCGGTTCAAACCGCGAAGGTGCCCCTGCTCCTCGTCACGAGTACGGGGGACGCTTACAGCCTCAACAACACGCGGCAACTCGCCGCCCTTAACGCGAACGCCGAAAAACTCGAAGTCGCGAGGTCGGGTCACGGCACCAAACTCCTCGACGACCCCCTTCTGCCCAACAAAATTTTGGACTGGTTAAACTCGAAAGGCACGGACGGCGGCTGAAAAACCACCTATAAAAAAAGCGCGCGCCCCCTACTACTGAATGATAAGAGCCGGAGGGCTGGCAGATCGGCTATGCATCCGCCTGCAGAGCGGAGTAGGCGAGTTCAACTCTCGCGCCCTCCTCCAACTCCAGCCATGAAAACCGCCCTCATTCTACATGGAACCGGCGCTACGCCGAACGACAATTGGTTTCCGTGGCTCGCGGCCGTGTTGGAAGAGAAAGGCTGGACGGCAATCGTGCCGCAATTCCCAACACCTATCGGGCAGACGCTAAAGAACTGGATGAACACGTTCGACGCGTTAAAACTTAAATTAGGCGAAGGCGACGCACTCATCGGGCACAGTGCGGGCGCCACCTTCGCTCT
>JBBILJ010000035.1:0-10332 GCA_037444945.1 Microcaldota archaeon
CCGTGGTGTCGCGTAGACTTCTTTACTCGGTCCCGATCTGTTCCATCGAGAGTCGTTGATTCTTATCGCGATTAGTATCAAGAATTTGTCTTCGGGCCTATTCATCTGCACTCGTGCACTGCATTCGGTCTTGAATCGTTTCAAGAGGTCGGAGGTGGTGTCTCCACAGATTCCGAGGTTGTAGACGGCGCGATGGTCTCCGGTGGATTCGATTTTCCGCTTCAGTCGACCCGTCCAGCCAACTGCGGGACGCTCGCCAACTCCCCAAGTCATGCTGTCGCCAAAGCAGACGATTGACCACATACGCTCAAAACACCTTCAATAATTCATGTAACTTAAACCCGCCTCGAACAATTCGCCACCATAATTATGCAGGACAAGGAGCGAGTAAGGAGAGCAGGGCGAGGGATAAAATAGGTTCGCGTCGTGCACCTCTGCGCGATTAAAATGGCTGGCGAACTTCAACTCGTCCTCGGCGCGGTCGTCTTTCTCGTCACGGTCGCCGCCCTCGCGCGGCTGCTTCACCGGAAAGCCAAGCAGGACTGGATTGAAAGCCTGAGTTTCGGCTTCGCCCTCGCCCTCACGCTCCCCGTCATCCTCCTGCTCGCACTCAACCTCATCCTCAAAATCCCGATTAACGCCGTCATCGCGTACGCGGGTTTTATCCTCGTCGCGGGCGGCGCTTTTTTTCTCGAACAGCGCGGCTAGGAATTAGAAGAAGCGGGAAGCGGACGAACGGTCGTTATGCGCGATAATCGGCGTTGAACGGGACTATGTTGTTGTAAGACGCGGCGAACGACGTCCCGTAGGTTCCCAAAAGCGCCGTGCACGTTCCCAACGCGGAAGTGTACGCACTTGAACCGGGCGTCCAAACGGGGTGTCGAACGGCGAGATACTGCGCGGCGCAGTAGGTTGTGCCCTGTTCGATCGCGAGGCGGCATTCATTCGCTCCCAAGCCAAGGCCGTACATACAGTAAACGACCTTCGGGTCTCCGCCCGCTTGGGACGCGAGAGGAGCCAAGACACGTGTGCCGCACTCGATATTCATCGCGGGATCCGTGCATTGACTGAATGGTACGTCTGGACACGCGCCGTTCCACGTCGTACTTATAATTTGCATTAACCCGCAAGCGCTCGAACCCTTGCCGGGGTGCGCGGAGGGTTTGAAGTTGCTCTCGAATTTGATGATTGTCTTCACCAAGCGCGGATCCACGCTGTACCGGCTCTCTGAGGCGAGGATGAGGTCATCGTACTGGCTATTTCCAATCCCGATGGCTGCTCCCTTCGTCGAAGTGCCGACATTTTGGAAAATCGCGCGATCGACCGGCGTCACCTGCGTGGCCTGAGCGAGGGGCGCGTCAGGAACCGGGGACTGCCCGGCTTCGAGTAGGTCGGCTTGGGACACGGGCTTGAAGAACTCGGTTCGAAACGTGTTGCAGTCCTGCGAGTCGCCGACGCAAATGACGAAACCCGCGCTCGCAAACGAAGCGGTGAGAATGAGAGCAAAGGCGAAGAGGCCGATGAAGGAGGCGTTGCGCCAGGTGTTGCGCATACTTTTACTCAGTTTTTGCCCCCTTTAATTCCTTGCTTTTCTTGGGGGCGGGCGGGTTTTTGCGTAAGAACGAGAGGAAGGCAGTGTGGACGAGGCCCATGTTTTCTGGTCGACTGCCTTGCTCGCGTACGAGCCAGTCGCGTACAATTACTTCAAGGTTGCGCTCTACGCTAAAGCCCGCGAGGCGTGCTGCCGCCACGAAGCGCGCGAGCTGCTCCGCGTGCGGCAGGTAGCCGACACACCACGCGCCGTCTTTGAGGGCGTTGAAGGAGTAGGGGAGGGCTTGTTCGGAGTTCGCTAAATCCAGGGTAATCAAGTCGAGATCGGTTTCCTCAATCCCCTCAAACACGTTCTTCTCCCTCACTTCGACGACGCCATCAAGCCCCGCGCGTTTGACGTTTTTGCGCGCGAAGTCCGCGAAGTCGGGTCGCCACTCGTAGGAATAAATTTTACCTGTCGGCGCGACGAGGGAGCCGAGGTAGCATGAAAGCCAGCCGGAGCCCGACCCCGCGTCGAGCACGCGGTCGCCGCTCTGTACGCCGGTGAGGGCGGAAATGAACGCCGCGTCTTTGAGGGTGACGACTTGAGGTCCGCGCTTGAGCTTGCGGTCGTAAATAGCGGTAAACATAACGATGAAAATAGGTAGGCTTGCTAATAATAATAGCAGGACGCGTCGGCGCGCCCCCGTAGCTCAGTGGTAGAGCGGCTGTCTTGTAAACAGCAGGTCACGAGTTCAATTCTCGTCGGGGGCTCTCTCCGCACCCATGCTTAGTTGTTTTATTGGTGAGGGTGTTAAGTTGTTTTGTTGGTTTGTTTTTGGAGCGTGACACTAATATATGGCTGAACACGAGAAAGAGTCGGAAGCAGTGCACAAAGTGCTGGTGGAGAAGTACGATTTTCTCCCCAAAGAAGTGCACGAGTTGACGGGTTACTGCGGCGGCCTCGTCGAGTTCGTACACGAGATGGCGGAAAAGCACTACTTCAATGAAGGCATTGTGCGCCGCGTCACGGTGTTGGCGACGGATGCGGACTCACTCGACCTTAAGGCGGCGCGCCTGCAGCGTCTGGCGGACGAGTTGCATTTTGACGCCGAAAAAACCATGCTTCACGCTAAGCGCAAGAGCACTCTGGCGCCGGGGGTGGCGGAAGAATTCAAAAAACTCATCAGTGATGTGCGAAAAACCTCGGATGACGTCGCGTCGCGCGCCGCGGACCTCAACCGCGAAATCCGCGCCGAATACGAAAAAAAGAGCATAAAACCCTCCGAATACTAATCCAAGGACAATGAGAACTCGTTTTGGGTTTACTGCATTGTTTCGTCCTGCGTTTTCTCCCGATTGATTGAATGCGGGCTTTTTTCGTGGAAAGTTTTATATACCTAGAAAGGTAGTAAAAGAAGCACTCATCTGCCAACGCGGGTGGCGAGCGCGCAAAGTGGCGCGCTGCACAATTTGGAAGGGTTGCGCTTTGTACGAATACGAAGTGCTGCTGTTACCGGCTCTTTTCGTGGCGGCCGCCTGGCTCGCCGCGCGAATGCTCGGTCTAGAGTTCGACGACTGGACGCTCGTGCTCGCGGGCGCCGTCATGGCCGTCCTGCTCCCCACGCTGCAAACCATGCTGTCAAGCGACGTGGGGCTCTTCGCGGCCGCGGTGCTCGTCGTGCTCGGCATATCGCAGTACGCGCTCGAAGCCAGCATCTCGGAAACCCTCTCCTTCGTCACCATCGCGGTGGCGTTCGCCTGGATTATTTCAGGCGTCGTATTCCCCGGCCTCCTCCCGTGAATCGGGGGCGAGCACGGCCGGCGTTAGCGTTGAACGCTTCAATCGTTCCCAACGTGAGTAATCATGAGCATCTACGTGTGCGCGAACCCCAAGTGCGGGCATGAGTTCGACGACAAGGACCTCGAATTCATCCGTTGTTCGTACTGCGGCGGCAAGGTCCTCTTCAAGAAGACGCCGCCCGTCGTCAAGAAAGTCAAGGCCGTCTAAAATTTTTTTTTGATTTATTTGAGTTGAATTTTGAATGGGTAAACACGGACCCAAGCGCGGCTCCCGCGCGTACTGGCACCGCCGCCGCGCGTCCCGCCTCGTTCCCCGCATGCGTTACTGGCGCGCGGGCGACCACGTTGGCTTGCTTGGTTTCGGCGGCTACAAATCCGCCATGATGCACCTCGTGATGGTGGAGGATCGCGAATCCCCCCTCAAAGGGCAAGAAATCGTTCAGTCCGCCACCCTCGTCGAAGTTCCGCCCCTCTTCATTTACTCCATCGTTGCGCTTCAGAAAACGCCGCTCGGTTCTCGTGTCCTCGCGGAAGTTCCGTCCACGAACGCGCCCAAAGAAAGCCGCCGCTTGATTCGAACCGCGCGCAAAACCGTGCACACGCTCGACTCCATCGAAAAGCAGCTCGATTCGTTGGCCGAAATTCGCGTTCACGCCCTCACGCAGCCCGTCAAAATCGGGTTGAAAAAGACGCCCGAAATCCTCGAGCTCGGCTTGGGCGGTAAAACCGCAGCCGAACAATTCGCTTACGCGAAAAGCGTTTTAGGCAAGGAAGTGAAGGCATCCGACGTGTTTGCGGAAGGCGAGAACGTCGACGTCGTCGGCGTCACGACCGGCCGCGGCTGGCAAGGCGTCGTGAAGCGCTTCGGCGTTTCCCTCAACCCCCACAAAGCCACCGCAGTGCGCCGCCACGGCGGCTCGCTGGGCGGCGAAACACAAGCCAAAGTCATGTACACCGTGCCGCGCGCCGGGCAAACCGGCTTTCACCGCCGCACGGACCGCAACAAGCGCATCCTCTCCCTCTCCTCGGACGCGTCCGCCGTGACCCCCAAAGGCGGCCTCACCGGCGCCAAAAGCTTGCGCGGCGACTACCTCCTCATCCAAGGCAGCCTCCCGGGACCCAGCATGCGTTTTGTGCGCCTCAACAAGAACCCGGCCTACAAGACCGCGAAGCCCGAAGTCAAACTCATCGTCAAGTAATCGCCGCGAACGAATCACACTCACAACTGAAAGTCAAATGAACGCTCAACTCCTCGACCTCAACGGCAAAGCCCTGCGCGCCATCGAGTTGCCCGCGCAATTCGACGAGCCACTGCGCCCGGACCTTATTCGCCGCGCGGTTCACGCCGAGCACTCCCTCACCTTCCAACCCAAAGGCGCCTATTTGCTCGCCGGCTTACAGACGACGGCCGCGTACTACGGCCGCCGCCACGCGTGGCGCCAAACCATCAACACGGGCCGCTCCCGCCTGCCGCGCGAAAAAATCGCGGGCGGCCGCAGCGGCAAGGTGCGTATCGTGCCACACGCCGTCAAAGGCCGCCGCGCACACCCCCCCAAGCCGAGCAAGATTTTAGCCGAGCATATCAACCGCAAAGAAAAGAACGCCGCGATTCGCAGCGCAATGAGCGCGACCGTGCAGCGCGACGCGGTCGCGGCGCGCGGCCACCAAGTCTCGCAATCCTTCCCCCTCATTGTGGACAACGCCCTCGAAAGCGTTTCGAAAGCCAAGCAAGCCAAACAAGTGCTCGAAACCCTTGGTCTGGGGGCGGACTTGCAGCGCGCCCACGAGGGGCGCCGCATGCGCTCCGGCCGATCGCGCCTTCGCAAAGGCGGCTACAAGACGCCGCGCTCGTGTCTCATCGTCGTCGGCGACGACAAAGGCATTTGGCACGCCGCGCGCAACCTGCCTGGCGTTAATGTCGCGAAAGCCAGCGAACTCTCCGCGGATCTTCTCGCCCCTGGCGGGGTGCCGGGCCGCGTCACGCTCTGGACGGAGAGCGCTGTCGAAAAAATCCGCAAGGAGAACTTGTACGCTTAATCAGGTCACTAACATGGTTTACATCCTCTACCCCCTTACGACCGAGCGCGCCGTCGCCCACATCGAGGCGGAAAACAAGCTCACTTTCGTCGTCAACCCTGCGGCAACCAAGAAGCAAATCCGCGACGATGTGAAAAGCCTCTACAACGAGGAGGCGGCTCGCATCACGACGCGCGTCTCCCCCGACGGCCGCAAAAAGGCGGTCGTGCGATTTAAGCGAAAGAACGCGGCGTCCGAGCTCGCAAGCAAACTCAAAATCCTTTAAGTGAAAATCGATGGGCACAGCAATTCTGCAACAAAAACGCGGCCACGGCGGCCCCGCCTACCAGGCGCCGAGCCACCGCTACACGACTGCTCTTGTTTACCCCGCCCTCGCTGCGCCCCTCTCCCGTGCTCAAGTCACTGGTTTTGCAGACGACGTCTCTCGCCACCCCCTGCTCGCTGAACTCCTCTTCGAAGACGGTCGGCACGTGTACGCCGTCGCCGCCGAAGGCCTGGCTAAAGGCCAAATCATCGAGTACGGCGACGAGGCCGCACCCAACCCCGGCAACGTGCTGCCGTTGAGCAAGATTCCAGACGGCTCCCCCGTCTTCAACATCGAACTCCACCCGCGTGACGGCGGCAAGCTCGGGCGCACGGGCGGCTCTGTTGCTTACGTCGTCGCGCACGACGAGGAAAAGAACACGGTCACGCTCCTGCTCGCCTCCAAGGAAACCCGCGACTTCAACGGCCGCTGCCTCGCCACCGTCGGCGTCGCGTGCGGCGGGGGCCGCACTGAGAAACCCTTCGTGAAGGCGGGCAACAAGTTTTACGCGATGCACGCCCGCAACCGGTACTGGCCTACTGTGCGCGGCGGCGCCATGAGTGCGTACGACCACCCGTACGGTGGCCGCAGCTTCGGCAAGCCCACGGCCGTGAAGCGCAGCACGCCACCTGGCCGCAAAGTCGGTCACATCGCCGCCTCGCGCACGGGCCGCCGGCGCGGCAAAGCCACCAAGGAAGTGACGAAGAAGAATGGCTAAGAAATTCGTTTACCACGGCTTGGACCTCGACACCCTCTCCAAGCTCAGCTTTGAAGATTTCCTCAAGCTCGTCCCTTCGAATCACCGCCGAACGCTGCGGCGCCACGGCACGCAAGTCAAAAAATTCCTCGAGCAACTTGACCGCGCGAAAAAGAACGGCAAGAAAGAAATGCGCACGCAGATCCGTGAAATGGTGGTGACGCCCGCCATGCTCGGCATGACGTTCTTCGTCCACAACGGCAAAGAGTGGACGCGCGTGGAGGCCACTCTCGAGCGCCTCGGCCGGCGCCTCGGCGAATACAGCATCCCAATCAAGTTAGTCAAGCACAGTGGCCCCGGTATCGGCGCCACGCGCGGCAGTAAGAGCATCGAACTCAAGTAAGCGGATTTCTCATGCCGTACAACTATCACCAAAACCTCGGCGCCCGTTCCGCGCACGCTCAATTCAGCGGCGCCAACGCGAGTTATAAGGACCTCGTCGAACTCTGCCGAGCGATTCGCGGCAAACCGCTCGAGGAAGCTCGCGTCATCCTGCAAGGCGTCATCGACCTCAAACGCCCCATTCGTTACGTGCGGTACGCGAAAGGCACGGGGCACAAGGGCGCCCTCGGCGGCAAACCGGGCCGCTTTCCGCAAAAGGAAGCCAAGCTCGTGCGTCACATGTTGGAGAACGCGGCCGCGAACGCGAACGGCAAAGGCCTGGACCCCGACAAGCTCGTCGTGGGCTCGTGTGCGGCCTATAAGCAAGCGGAACTGCCGCGCTACCGCAAGTACTGGGTTGGAGGCGCCGTCATCGGGTACGGACGCCAAGCTGTGTACGCGAACCTCATCCTCTCCCGCGCGGAACTCACGCTCGTCGAAAAGGAATTCAAAAAGAAAGCGAAAAAACAGCGGGGCGCGAAAGCCGGTCCCGTGAAAGGCGAGGCCTCGAAGAAAGAAGCGACGAGCACGCAAAAGCCTCCAGAAAAAAAGCAACTCAAAGTAACGTAACACTCGAAGTGATCGCGACGCATGGCCGTTGAAAAGAAGTTCCTCAAGAAAGCGCTGAACGACATCCAAGTCAAGGGCTACTTGGAGGCCGAGCTCAAACGCGCCGGCGTCTCCAGCATCGAAATCCAGAAGACCCCCATCGCGACGCGCATCACGCTTCGCGTCGAAAAACCGGGCGTCGTCGTCGGCAAGAAAGGCGCCGCCATCACGACACTCTCCGAAAACCTCACCAAGCGCTTCGGCATCGAGAATCCGCAACTCGAAGTCATCGAAGTCCTCAAACCCGAACTCGACGCGAAACTCGTCGCGGAACGCATCGGCCGCCAAGTCGAGATGCGCGGCAAAATCAAGCAAATCCTCCGCTTCGCCCTCAAAGACATCATGGGTGCAGGCGCCATCGGCGCCGAAATTCGCGTCGCCGGCAAAATCGTGGGCAAAGGCGGCAAAGCCCGCGTGCTCACCGTCCGCGCGGGGTACCTCAAAAAGAGCGGGGAACCCACCAAACTCGTCAAGCAGGGCCGCTACGTCGCCTACCTTAAAGCCGGCGCCATCGGCATCAAAGTCCAAATCGTGCCCCCCGGAACCGTGTTCCCCGACCAAATCAAGGCGCGCGAAATCCAACTCACTGAAGAGCAAGCCAACGCGGCCGCCACCGAAAACTCCGCCGAAGCCTTGAGTGAAGAGGCGCCCGCGCTTGAGAGCGAGGCGTCCAAGGAAGCTAAAAAACCTCGGGCGAAACCCGCGAAGGAAGGCGGCGAAGCGAAGAAGCGCGCGCCGCGCGCGCGCCGACCCAAACCCGAGGACGTCGCCGCGAAAACGAAGGCGGATGAAATCAAGCCAGATGCGTCGGCCGCCTCTCCGACTGCAACCGCGTAACGTGAAGAACTATGGCCCTCATGCGAATCAAGGAACTCCGCGACCTCCCTGACGAGGAGCTGCGCAAAAAAGAACGCGACCTCGGCGTCGAACTCGCGCGTGAGCGCGGCGGCATTCGCGCCACCGGCAAGCCCTCTAACCCGGGCAAATTCAAGCAGATGCGCAAAACCATTGCGCGCATCCACACGATTATCGGCGAGCGCGCCCGCAAGAGCGGCGCCAAAAAACCCGTCGAAAAAATTCAAGTCCCGGCGGCCGCCGCACCCGCGAAGAGCGCGTCGGCGAAAACGCCTCCCGCAGTGGCGAAACCCGCGGGCAAGGCTTAATATATCACAATCACGGAATAAGTGAGCTTTTGAGGTATTGATTCACGAATGAGCGAAACCTGTTCCATTTGCGGCCTGCCGAAGGAAATCTGCGCGTGCCAAACCATTGAGAAGGAGACCACGCAGAAAATCAAGGTTTACTCCACCAAAAAGCGCTTCAACAAACTCGTCACCCTCATCGAAGGCCTTCGCGGCGACGAACTCGACCGCGTCACGAAAGACCTCAAACACAAGTTGGCCTGCGGGGGCTCAAGCAAGGACGGCGTTATCGTCCTTCAAGGCGACCACAAACTCAAGGCCGCCGGCCTGCTCGAAGCGTTCGGGTACCCCAAAGACCTCATCACGATCGTCTGACAACGAAAAAGAAAAGCGCGCCGCCCGTCCCGGGCCAAAAGCCGCGCGCCAACTCTTCACGGCTCGGAGGAAGCATCCGTGCGCAAAGACTTGGCGTGGGCGCTTCGCGAACTCATCGGACAACGGGTTCGCGTCGCGCACTGCAGCGACAAAAGCCGTCTGGGCTTAAGCGGCGTCGTCCTCGACGAAACGAAGAACACCTTCGTCCTCGAGACTCCGCGCGGCGTCCAGCGAGTGCCCAAAGCCGGGAGCGTGTTCGCGTTCCCCAACGGCACCATCGCGGGCGACTTGCTCCTCGTTCGGCCAGAAGACCGTACGAAGAAGCTCGCTAAACTCGCTCGCGCGTAAAGAAAGACGAAGTCCACCCTCGCCCCTGACGGGCGTTAGTGGCAAGTCGGAATCGCAAAAAAAAGAAAAGTGACGCTCATGACCACGCCAACGCAACCCGCCTGCACGGACCCCAACTGCCCGCTCCACGGCGGACTGAAAACCCGCGGCGCCATCACGCAGGGCACCGTCGTTTCCACGAAGGCCGCCAAGATGGCGGTCGTCGAAATCCCTTACACGCAACCGAACCGCAAGTACGAGCGCTTAGAGAAGCGGCGCAGCAAGATTCACGCGCACGTGCCGGGCTGCATGACAGTGCACGAAGGCGACCGCGTCCAAATCGCGGAATGCCGCAAAATCTCGAAAACCAAGGCGTTCGTCGTCACGGGCGTCGTGGCCGCCACGCACGGCGCATAAACCGCAGACCTCGAACCAATTCACACTCATCGGTTGACTCACTCACATGCTTGGACTCACCGCCCGCGTCACGAAAGGCATTTCAATCGCCTCGCGCCTTGTGTGCGACGACAACAGCGGCGCCAAGCTCGTTGAAGTCATCGGCGTGAAGGGCAACAAAGCGCGTCTTCGCCGCGTCCCCTCCGCCGGCATAGGCGACATCGTCACGGTGTCCGTCAAGAAAGGCAAGCCCGAAATGGTGAAGAAAAAAGAGAAGGCCGTCATCATTCGCCAACGCAAGGAATTCATGCGCGGCCGCGAGCGCGTCAAGTTCGAGGACAACGCGTGCATCCTCATCGACGACCAAGGCCTACCCAAAGGAACGGAAATCAAAGGCGCTGTCGCGCGCGAAATCGCGGAACGCTACCCCAAAGTCGTCGCCATCGCGTCCGCCGTCGTTTAACCACCCCCTCACACTCCGGTCATCGTTATGAAGTTCAACTCATCCGTCACGCGCCAACCCCGCAAGCGCCGCCTCGCGCTCTACGCCGCCCCCCTGCACGCCAAACGCAAGCTGGTGAGCGCGCACGTGAGCAAAGAACTGCGCAAAAAAGTCGGCAAACGCTCCCTACCCGTACACAAGGGCGACAAAGTCAAGATTGCGCGCGGCA
>JBBILJ010000036.1:0-10205 GCA_037444945.1 Microcaldota archaeon
TCGCGGAAGACTTCGACGAGCGCGACCCCGCCGTCCTGCGCTCCCTACAACTCGCCATTGAGCGCTGCCACAAGTACAACGTGAAAATCGGCATCTGCGGCCAAGCCCCGTCGATCTACCCCGAAGTCGCCGAAGCCCTCGTCGAGTACGGCATCGACTCAATTAGCGTCAACCCGGACGTCATTGACAAAACAAGAAAAATTGTGGCGTCAGCCGAAAAACGCGTCCTCCTCAAACACGCCCGTCAAGCCGCCCTACAGGCGCACACGCACGGCTAAGGACGGGCGCCAAGCGGCTCGTGCGGCAAAGGCAAGCGTCTTAATACTCCCTTTTTTCTCTTTTTAGTATGGCCGAGGACGGGGCGACGAAGAAGACTTCGCGCGTGCAGATGAATTTTGAGCAGTACCATCGCTACCTCAATGATCACCTCGAACGCTTTTCCCTTCGTTGGGTGCGACCGCCAGCGTGTACGGCGCCAAGTTAGCTTCGTTAGGTATCGAGCGCGATATTGCTCCGTCCCAGTTGCGTCAAGCCCTCGAACGCATCGCGCCCGCGGGGTCGAGCGAAAAAAGCGCTAAAACGGTTCTCAACGTCCTGCGCTCCGACCCCAACAACATCTATGTGTTCGCTTCCCTTCCGTCCAGCGTTCCCCTTACTATTCATAGCCTTCAAGGTCGGCAACTTGACTTTCTCGCCCTCACCGCGCTCGCCAGCAAAATCGGCATTCCCGAGACGCGGTGGAGCGAAGTGGAGACGCATGAGCGCTGGCGCCAAAATGCGAACGAAGCGCGCCGTATCCTCGCCTCGCCTGATTTTCTCAAGAACGCGGAAGTCCAAAAACTCTTGCGCTACAGCTTCGACCAAACCCACCTCGATTACTTTTCCAAGCTCCCTGAAAACCAAAAAGTGCGAGACGAATTGCGTGGGCTCGGCGTCGCTCACAGCATTTGGCTGAGCGAAGGCACGCCGCAGACGTACGACAAGGAGGTTGGTCGCATTCCTCGCTTGCGCCGCGAGGCCGTTCTCCAACTCCATCAGCACTTTTACTCGGTCGTCAAGCGCGCCGTCGATGAGACCCGATTCGACAAAGACCGGGAAAAGATCCTCAAAAACTTCGCACGCATCATCGCTCCCAACCTCAAGCAACTCGCAAGAAGTGGAAAGCCGTTCGAGACGGTCGCTGACGCGGTTCAATTTGTCAATGACGGGTTTAATCGGGTTTCTCAGCGCGAAAACCGGATTGCGTTGGGTCGCTTTGAGGTTCAAGAGGGCGCGTTGAACGAGTTCCTTCTCTACCTCATCGGTCACCTGCAACGCCAAATGCGCACCGACGTGCGGCGCAGCACTCACCCCGTTCTCGCCGAACTTGAAGCCGAAGCCGTCAATTTGCAGCGTAATCTCGCACCCGTCGACCCGCGTATCTCCCTTCTTCCCTCCGAAAAGCCGCACTCGTTGCATCCTGTTCGTTACAAGATTTTTAAGCCCCAAAAAGACCCCATCCACTTCTTCACGGGCGGTAACGACTCGGGGGTGTGTGACTCGACGACAGATACGCGCGCCGATTTGCGGCCCGCGCTCCTAAAGAAATACGGTATGCAGGAAGCTGAAATCCACCGCGTCAACCGCGATGGGACCACGAAGCGCATCGGTCAAATTCGGATGTATGCCGCTAAGGACGCGGAAAATCGACCCGTCCTGCTCGTGAATTCGATCGACCTCGAGCGCGAAGAGCGCAACAATCTCTTTTTGTACAAGCGCGCCATCGAGTACGCGGAACGCTTCCGCCGCCAAAGCCACTTTTACCGCCTCCTCCTCGGCCAGCACGCGGACCAACACATCATGACGTACTCAACTCACCCCGAGTTCCTCGACACACTCTTTCCCACGGAAGAGCGCGTCACGCTCATTGACCACGGCCCCTCCAGCGAGCGCTTTTCTGACTTCTTTGGTCCAGGCAACATCCACGATAAGGAAGGCGTCATCAAGGTGTACGAAGTGAACCTCACTCCGCGCCGCTTCGCCCGCTCATTCGGCGGCGTTCATTTACCCTTTCTGCCGTACATCCACTCGCGCGCCCCGCTTGCCGAAGACCGCGGAGGGGTGCCGTTCACCACCGTCGAAGAGAAAACGCGCGCCCGGAAGCCCCGGCAACCCCGCCTTCCCTTTGAGAAATAGCGAACGCAGAGCTGGGCGAGAATCAAAAATTAGCTGTTTTTAGCGTTCAGCCCGTCACGACGGTTCCGCCGTGTTTTTCGCCGCGGATGGCTTTCTCGACTTCGTCCAGTTTGGCGCCGGTCACGAAGTGGAGTTCGATGCTCGAGCGTGCCGCAAGCTTGCAGGCGAGCAAGTCGAAGACGAAGTTGGAGCGGGCGCGGCGGTCGTCTCCCTCCGCGGCCAATTGGACGAGTTCGTGGTGCGTGAGCGAGGTAAGACGCTTGGCTTTCGGGTCTTTTTTGGGGTCGGTGGAGTAAATCGCGTCCACGTTGGAGACGTTCACGACGCGCGCCGCTTTGAGTTGCTCGGCGATCAGCACGGCATCCGCGTCCGTCGTGATGCCTTCCAGCATACCGGCCCCGACGGGAATCAGGCCGTTGTGGAGCGCGTACGCGGCTTCGTCGAAGTCCGTCACGACTTTCGGCGCCGCCGCCTCTCCGAGTGCCGTAATGACGAGGAGAGCGTTGACGCGCGTGGTCGCGATCGCGACGCGGTCCGCTAAAAACTCGTTTTTAGTCAACTCGCGCGCCGCGCGGGCGTAGTCGCGTGCCGTGCGCCCCCCGCCCACGACGAGGACGAGCTGCAAGCCTTCTTTTTTGAGTTTGAGGGCGAGGGATGCGAAGCGGCGAACGTAGTCCGCGTCCACGGCGTCGCCATGGAAGAGCATGGAGCCGCCGAGGGACACCACGACGGGGTGTTGAGTGAGCGTTTTCATTTCGAAATCACCGTTGGGGTCGTTTGGCAGCGGCCTTGGACTTGCTGCCGGTTTTGGGTGTTGTTGAACTGCGAGGGGTAAACGGTTGGTTGCCCGCGTGCGCGTTCGGGATGAGTTCCTTGACGCGCGCGCCCGTTCGCTGCGTGAACTTGTAGTACAAGCCGATGGCGGCAAGGAGAGCGGCAAGCGCGTTGAGGATGGCGAAAATCACGCTGTCAATGCTGAGCGCGTACGCCACGAGGAACGCGCTGCCCACCAGGTAGAGGATGTCGAACTGTAAGTTGAGTCCGGAGTGGCGGCGCTTGATGGTTTCGACCGCTTGAAAACCCCACGCCGCGACGAGAAGAAGCATGCCGAAGATTCCGACTTGCGTCCAGTCCGCCATCGAGAAGCACCGTAGAATTCCGAGGCCGACGCAGAGAGTGCCTCAGCGTGGCGGCCAGAAAAAGTTACGCGCGCGAGGTTTAAAACCCCGCTTCCCCCAATCTCCCTTCACTATGTCCAAGCTCGAGAAAGCCATCGAAAAAATCGCGCGCGAGTTCGCCGCGAAAGAGAAGCGTCAAGACGCCGTGCTTCAACTCAACCGCCTCATTGTGCGCGAGTGCGCGTCCGCGATCAAGAGCCTCCACCAAGGCGACATCAAGCAAGCCAAGGTCGCCGTCGCGGGTCTGAAAAACAAGATTGAATCCATCAAGAAACAGTCCGCGGAAGACTTCGAAGGCATCTCGCAAACCGCGCTCCAAGAATACGTGGAGGCCGCCTGCCTCGTCGCGTACCTCGAAAAACGCGAACCCCCCACTTTTGACGAACTCGGCGTCCCCGCCCTCCCCTGGCTCACGGGCCTTGCGGACTGCTCGGGAGAACTGCGCCGCGCACTCCAACTCGCCTTGCGCGACGACAAACTCAAAGACGCAGAGTACTACTTCGAGCAAATGAACGAGCTCTACGACAACCTCATGACGCTCAAATTCGCGTCCAGCCTTGTGGGGCCGCTCAAGCGCAAACAAGACGTCCTCCGAAGCCAACTCGAAGCTGCGCGCAGCGAACTCCTCCGCGCCAAATCCTAAAACCGTTGTCGGTGAACGTGCACCCATGCTGGAACTCAAATTCATCCGCAAAAACCCCGACCTTGTCCGCGCCGACCTGCGAAAGCGTGGCGATAACGCCAAACTCGACCTCCTCGAAGAACTCCTCAAGTCGGACGAGCGCTGGCGCGCCCTGCAAGCCGAACTCGAAGGTTTTCGGGCGTTGCGCAACAAAGTCTCCCAGCAAATTAACGACGCCAAAAAGGCGGGCGGCGACGCAACTCAACTCTTACGGCAGGCCGCAGAACTCCCCGGCCGCATCAAAACCGCGGAAGCCGAAGTCGAAGGTCTCGTGTCTCGCATTCACTTTATCCAACTCCGCTTACCCAACCTCCTTCATGAAAGCGTTCCCGTCGGTCGCGACGACTCCGAGAACCAAGTTGTGCGAACGGTTGGCAATGCCGCGCAACCCAAGCACGCCATCAAAAGCCACGTGGACTGGATTACGGAAAACGATGAGGCCGACCTCGAACGCGCCGCCAAAATCAGTGGGGCGCGCTTTTTCATCCTTAAAAACGACCTCGTGCTGCTCGACTTGGCGCTGCAGCGCTTCGCGCTCGACCACTTGTACGACAAGCGGTTCACCCTCATTGCGCCCCCGCACATGATGCGGCGGCAGTACTATGAGGGCGTCACGGACCTCGCGGATTTCGAGACCGTCATGTACCCCGTGAAGGGTGACGAAACGGAGAACGGCGACGAGAACGATTTGTACCTCATCGCGACCTCCGAGCACCCCTTGGTGGCGATGCACGCCGACGAAGTCTTCGCCGAAAAAGACTTGCCACTCAAGTACGCTGGCATCTCGCCGTGCTACCGAAAAGAAGCGGGCGCGCACGGGAAAGACACGAAAGGCATTTTCCGCGTGCATCAATTCAACAAGGTCGAGCAAGTCGTGTTCGCCAAACCCGAAGACTCGTGGCGTCTCCACGAGGAGCTTTTGCGGAACACGGAAGAGCTCTTTCAAGCCTTGGAAATTCCGTACCGCGTCGTGAACGTGTGCACTGGAGACATTGGTACTGTCGCCGCTAAGAAATACGACATTGAAGGCTGGTTCCCGGCTCAAGGAAAGTTCCGTGAACTCGCCTCGTGCAGTAACTGCACCGCCTACCAAGCCACTCGCTTGAGCATCAAGTTCGAGCGCGCGAATGACGAGCGCGAATTCGTGCACACACTCAACAACACCGCTATCGCGACCGCGCGCGCCATCGTCGCCATTCTGGAAAACCACCAGCGGACCGACGGCCGAGTCGACGTCCCCATGGCGCTGCGCCCCTACATGAACGGCGCCGAAGTCATCGGCAAAAAACCCTGAATTGACTGGCGGGATCCAAGCGAAATAACGAGTTTTACTATTTTTCACTTTAGCAGCGCTTGGCCGAGAAATCCGCGGGCTTTAGCCTCCCGCGAGCGTGCGCCGAGCCTTGCGAAAATACGAGACAGGGCGCGTTAGCTAGTTGTTTGAGGGAGCGGAGTGGTCGCTTAGGCGGGATTGCCGAAACTCACGTAAAGCGTGGCGGGGTCAAACGCGTTAAACGGCGTCGCGGGTCTCAAGTCACACGCGAACTCGTTTACCGCCGTCGTCTCCAAGCCGCACAACTGCTTCGTGCCCGCTAGGGCGGGCGTGTTGCCGTAACGTGCCAGCGAGTTCGCCGCCGAAAAAGTGAGGAACGACGCGGAGTAAGTCCACGTCTTCATAGCGGGTTTATACGTCGCGGTGAGTTGCAGGGCGCTCGGCTTGCTTACGCACGCCGTGCTCGGCGGCGTGATTCCCAGCGAGGAGAGGTACGCGCTGTTCACGTCGTCGAGGACGAGCGCGGCGGTCGACACAGTGAAGGCGGACTTCAAGCCGGTTTCGTCGGGGGCGAGCTGGAAGTTCGCGTCATTGCCTCGCCGCTTCGCCGTCATGGCGAGCTTGGCGGCCGCGTACGCCTTGAAGGATTGGAAGGACTGGTTGAATGCGTTCGCCGTGCAAAAACCGCGCGTGCAGCACTGGTACGCGTTGCCCGCGTAAAACTCGTTCGCGGGATTCGAGTTCGTGTAGGAAAGGACGCAGCTTTGAATCGCGTTACCCGCAAACGGCACGTCGTTCAAAAAGCGCGTGCCAGTGGAGGGGGTTTGAGCGGCGAAGGCGGAGAGCGTCGTCGAGTTCCCTTGGTTGGACTCGTTCACGACGCTAGAACCGAAGAAAAGGAAGGGCGTGGCGCGCGCCGAACTGGCGAGTTGGAGGGCGTTCATGACGATGTCAGGCAGCACGCTGACGCGCACGTTCGCCGTGTCGTTAAAGTTCACGTCCGACGCGTCGCGCACTGTCACGCTCGCCAGCGTGGAGGCACAGTACCCGC
Organism: Microcaldota archaeon; assembly: GCA_037444945.1. GTDB lineage: Archaea > Micrarchaeota > Micrarchaeia > Norongarragalinales > JBBILJ01 > JBBILJ01. Next base: position 6,360 of record JBBILJ010000036.1, read on the forward strand.
GCGTGGTGGCGTACGTGAGGGTCGGGATTTTCGGCACGTGAATCGTGAACAAGCCGTTCACGTTCCCCAGAGCGCTGCCTTTCGCGGCCGGGACCGAAACGCTTGGCGCGGGGCTCGCCGTCGCCGTGATAGGCGTGGTGGATGGATTCGTGTTAGTGAGCACGTCGAAGGTGAGGGAGCCAGAGATTTGTGAGTTACGAATTTGCATCGGGTAAGGGAATGTCCAGTCGTCGGAGTGGTTCGTGACGAGAGGGAAGTCGCTGGAGCCGTTCGTGAGGACGAGGCGTGGAATCTGGATGGCGATGGTGCGCGCGCTCCACGCGTACGGACGGCCGAAACGCTGCTGACTGGTGATGTTTGAATATAGGCTGGGGAGGTTGGCTTTTACCGTGTCGCTGGGGCGCAGTTCGAGGCGCACCGTCGTGATTTGAACCGCGGTCGCGAAGGGAAGTGTAAAGGACCAGTTGAGGAGGGCGTAGCTGTTCGGGCTGCCGTCGTACCCCGGCCCATTTGGAACAGCAAGGGCAACGCCGTCCGTGAATGTTTTGGATTCGTTATAAACGCGGTTTCCGTTGGCGTCAAGGAAGGCCGCGTACGCCGTGAGGTTGTGGGCGATGTCGAAGGGTTGCGTGCCGTAATTCTGGATTCTAAACGACGTGTTGATTTGGACTTCGCTCTTGGAGGGGAAGAAGTAACTCGGCGGATAAAAGTCGTAAATGTAGGCCTGCAGCCCCGGTGTGTTGGTCAATTTAAGAATGGACGTGGTTTTCACGAGGTTCCCCCCACTACAGGCTGGGTCCGCGGCCTGGTATTGCACGAAAACGATGGGGTGGTACAAAGACGGGTAGAGCGGGTCGAACGACAAGTTTTGCGCGTACGTCCGAGTTTCTCCTGGCGAGAGTAGCTGCTGCACCGGCGGCGGGGCGAGGTAGGTAACCGTCGAGTTCGCGAGGATTCGGATGGCTTGCGGACTGATAAGTTCGGTGCTGATGGGAAAGTAGATCGCGTACCACTCGATGTGCGTCACGCTCACTGGAACGCTTCCGGTGTTCGTTGCTTTCACGCTGAACTGCAGTGTGTTTCCGTCGAACGCGGGGTAGCCGTCCTCGAACGCGAGCTGAAGAGACGCATTGACGAACGGTGAAGCACTGTTATTGACGTAGAGCGGGTAGCCGCGGAAGAGAGAGAAACTGCTGCTGCGCGCGTTCCCCGCCGCGAAGAGGAGTGGGTTGGCGTAAGGATAGTTCTGGAGTTGAGAGAGGGCGCAGCCGTCCGTGGTGAGTTGGAAGGGAATGTGGAACGGCGTTTTCGAGCCGGGGTCGAAGACGAGTTGTCCGTTGTTTGGAACGGTGGGGCCAGGGGGCGAAAAGAGGTTCACGGTTCCCTCAATTCCCGGCCATATCCGATACTGGTTCAAATCCACGCCCAACGGAATGCCTTGAGCCGGGATGGGTGCGTACACGTTCGCGAGCGTTTCGGGCGCGTCCCCCGTGTTGTTCACAGCAAAATTAAGGTAACCCTTCTCGCCTGGCTGCAAGGGCTGGTTTTGCGTGACGAGTTGCCCCGCGTACGGTCCTTCCGCGTGCGTTACGTTGAAAAAATCCGCGTAGTTGGAAGCCGGGCACGTCATGTTCGGCCAATTTGACGCGGGGCAGCCATCGAAAGTAAGTTTGGGCGTCGCCGCGCTCCACGATGCCAGCACCATGAGCGCGAGCAGCGTGGCGGCGAGCAAGCGAATCAGACTCTTCGCGGACTCAGCACGGTGCGGGTTCATGTCGGAGAGCGAACGCAGTCATCTTTTTAAAAACGGCAGCATAACCCCCTTTCCATGGCTTCGAATTCCGACGGCTCACCCAAAAGTCCGCTTCTCACCGTGAAAGAAGCACTCGAAAAAATTTACTTTGCAGCAGAGCGGCGGTACTACGACCTCGCGGACTGGCTAGAGAAGCGTGGCGTCCCGATTTACAAGTATTACATTACCCCCCTCGAATCGCGTGGCGTCCCAAGCTTTCCCATCACCCTCATCCTCCTCGCTCTTCTCCTTGTGCTCCTCCTCGCCCTACTCTTCCCCGCAGCAGGGAATCCATTCACCGTCAACGTATACGTGAACGGAAAGCCTGCGTCGAATGCGCGCGTGCACCTCGTCGTTAACAAGTCTGCCTTCCATGAAACCATTCTCGCTCGCGACGGAGTCGCCGTCTTCGACGACGCCCCCGCCTCGGGCTTTGGCGCCGTCACGGCTCGAAAAGGCGCGGCGTTCGGAAGCATGAATAATGTGGACTTGAATCAAAACCGTTCAATCCGTATCGACCTTGAAGGTAACGCGAGCGCGACCGAAACCCCGACGCCCGCTGGTGGGCCATGCGGAGCCGCCGGGCAATCGTGCTGCACGACGGGTAACCCGTGCGTCAGTACTCTGCACTGCAACCAGTATACAAAGCAGTGCGAAGACTTGCTTTGCGGAGCAGGCGGTTCCGCGTGCTCTGGCAACCTGAATTGCTGTGAGGACGGCGTCTGCCGCACGGACTGCAGTCCCAACGTCACCATCGAGTGCTCGCCCTCCTGCACGTCCAGCCAATACTGCGACGCGACGGATCCCCTCCACCCCGTGTGCAAGCGCAAGCCCACGAAACCCATCGTGTGCGACGACTTGCCGGGCACATGCAACGTGCTCTCACGCAACTGCTGTTACAATAAGAACGCCACCGCGCCGTACGCGTGCATCTCCCAAAGCGAGAAGTGCGCAGGCATTGTTCTCGACTGTAACAAGGACTGCCCCGCCGGTCAAACCTGCCAAGTGTGGGGCAACGGCACGCAGGACTGCACCGGCGGCGGACCAGATATAAAGTGTGACGACTTGCCGGGCACGTGCAGGAACGCGACGAATGATTGGACGAACATTTGTTGCTTCAACGAAACGGCGACTCCCGCGTACGCGTGCTTGTCCTCTACTCAGGCATGCAACGGAACGGTGCTGAATGGCACGCTGAACTGCACGCCACCGTCTATTCTCGTCATTTATGGTAACACGACGCCTCCCACGCAGTACTGCGTGACGACGAACCCAACCAACTGCACGGTTGGCTCGTTGGGCTGCAACTGCCGCCCGCCCGGCGTGACGCCTGCGTGCTACAGCGGTTGGTGCAACTCCTCCACGAATAAGTGCGCACCGCCGCTGCCTTGCCCCGCGTTTGACGGCTCCGGTGGAGCGATTAATGATTTGTGCTACAACCGTGACGTGTGCTGCACTAACGGTGCGGGCTGCCGCGCAAGCGAGTCCGTGTGCGCTTCGGAAGCCGCGTGCGGCGGATGCCCGCCCGGCCAATTCTGCCCGCCTTCGCCGAGTGCCTCGCCGAGTGCCTCGCCGAGTGCGGTGCCGAACACGTGCGCCAGGTGTCCTGAACCATTGTGCGGCTGGGACGGAACTTCGGCGACATACAATGCGTCGTGTCTGCGACAGTGGACGGATTACGCTGTCTCCGCCACCCAGCCCAGCGCGTTCTGCCAACTCTGCGGCCAAACGTGCTCGGAATGTACGCCGAGTCAAATTAGTGGAACCGCGAAGTGCCAGTTGTGCACCCTCGCCGACGCGCAAGCGCAACCGCCACTCTGCAGTTGCGGGCTGCAAGCCGGTCAAACGTGCTGCTCGGATGGCTGCGACTCCAGCCAGGGCTTATCGTGCAACACCACGTCGAACGTTTGCGAGACTGGCTTCACGCCCGGAGTCAACGTCACGTGCACGTCGAATGGCCCCGTGTTCAATCCCTCCAACGCGACGCTTCAAGTCGACTCCGTCTACCCCTTCGACGCGCTACCCCTTTTCCTGCAGCAGAACTGCACGACGAG
>JBBILJ010000037.1:0-9938 GCA_037444945.1 Microcaldota archaeon
CTCACCGTCATTCCGAAAGTCGTCCTCGTCCTCGCCGACTTGCTTGCCGTCGGTCTGCTTTTGCGCCGCGTGATGGGGTGGGACGGTTTGAGCGGTCTGATTATTTTGCGCGGCCAAAGCGGCTTCGACATCATGGGTTTCGCGGCGCATAATTACCCTGAACTCGCGCGCACCCTCGCGGACGCGGGTCTGGCCTTGTGCGCGGGCGTCCCCTACTCGGCCTTCCTCTTTTGGCGGCGCAGCAAACTCAAGGTCCTCGCGCACGCCCTCCTTACCGTCGCCTTTTTCGGGGCTTTGTTCGCGACCGCGAGCGGTTCTCTTGCCAGCCAGCAATTTGCTTTGACGGTTTCCTCGATTCTGCTTGGTTTCGCGGGCGCGGGTCTCTACTTCATTTTCAGCCACGCTTTCAGCGTCCTCACTATTCCCAACACGCCGCCCGGTTTGGCTCCTGTGATTCCCGGCGTCACTCCCGGCATTCCACTCGTGGAAGGCATCATCGCGATTGGTATCATTGCGGCCGTGCACGAGCTCGCGCATGGCGTTCTCGCCCGCGTCGAAAAAATTGGTTTGAAGAGCAGCGGCCTGCTCCTCCTTGGTTTTCTCCCCGTCGGCGCCTTTGTGGAGCCTGACGAAAAAGACTTCGAAAAAGCGTCGCTGCACAAGCAGCGCCGCGTCCTCGTGGCGGGTAGCGCGTCCAACACGTTGTTCTTTCTCGTCTTCCTTCTGGCCGCCGTCACCGCGGTCGGTCTCGCCCCCTTTCTTACCGCGCAACTCGCTGTTGAGAGCGTGCCCGTGAACTCGAGTCTGGCTGGCCTCGTCGCCGTCGGCACCCCGATTCTAGCTGTGAACGGCGTGCCCGTGAGCAACTCCGCTCAAGCGAATGCTGTTTTATCGAACGCGAGTGACCCCGCGTACGCCACCCTCACCCTGCCGGCCGGCAACTTGACGACGGACTTGTACGATGTCTCCGTGTCGTACGTGTTCGCGAACAGCCCCTCGCAAGGCGTTCTACACGCTGGCGAAAAAATCCTGCGCGCGAACGGTTATGCCGTGCACTCCATTACGGACCTTCAACTCGCTTTGCAAGGCAAGCGGCAGGGCGATGAGCTTAGCGTGCAGACGAGCGACGGCTCCAAAGTCCTCATCCTCGGCGAAGGCGGCAAAATTGGGGCCGAGTTTTTGAGTGCGCCCACCCTTGAGTTCGCGGACGTCGCCGCAGCGGGCCTCGAAATTCCCTTGGCGCTCCTCAAATTCCTCGCCGCCGTCTTCGCCCTCACTGCGCTGCTCAACTTCGCGCTCGCCCTCTTCAACATGCTTCCCGTCTTCATCACGGACGGCCATCAACTCCTCTACCGCGAGCTCGCCGCCCGCTTTCCGCGCAAGGACGCCGCTAAAGCCGCGATTTTGAGCAATGTCATCGGTGGTATCGTCCTCATCGCCCTCTTCATCAACCTTCTCCCTTGGATTCTCCGCCGCTAAAAAAAAATTCCACAAAAAATTTTTGGGTGCTCCGTCATGGCGAACCCCCGCGTTGCAACAAGCAAACCTCGAAAAATCTCGCATTTTCATGAGGCGTGGAAGCGCTCGCTTGCGAAAGCCCTCTCGTACCGCGCCCTCATCCTCATCTTCGACTTCGTCGTGATTGACTACGCGACGGGTCGCGCCGACATCGCGCTCGGCTTTGTGCTCCTCAGCAACATCTATACTACCGTTGCGTACTACGCGCACGAGCGCGTGTGGGATGGCGTGAAGTGGGGGCAAAGAACCCAAACCCTAAAACGCGCCGACCCTCCCTCAACCTTTAAAACGCCGCTCGCCGTGAAATGCAGAAGGGCAACGGGATTCCCTTTTACTGCGCATCCATGCTAGTTGTGAGGGTGACGCTGCAATGAACGCTTTCGATTACCTCGACCGCGCCTACACCGTTCAATCAACGGACTCGCTGAGCAAAGCCATCGCGGCTCTGCGGCAGAATGGGTACGGCCTCGTCGTCCTCTCTGGCTCCACCATCAAAGGCGTCCTGGATGACCGCGCCCTCCTTGCCTTTGAAGGCGACGCGGGCAAAGCCAAAGCGGGCAGCTTCGCCGTCAAAACTCCTCTCGTCGAAGCGGACGCGCCCCTCGCTGGCATCATTGCACAGTTTCTTTCTAGCGGGCGCACGCTTTTTCCGGCCGCCGAGCACGGCAAACTCAAAGGCGCTTTCCTGCGTTTAAGCGCGCTGCGAATGCTTGAAGAAAGCACGGGACTGCGGGGCCTCACGGTGCGCGACGTCATGACGGCGCCCGCCGCCACGGTTGCGCACAACGAGAACCTCGCCAAAGTCCGCAACCGCATGCTGGACTCGGGCGTTTACCGCTTCGTCGTTCTGGATGAGAAAAACAAGCCCGCCGGCATCCTGAGCGCGTTCGACATCATCACAAAAGCCGAACCTCAAGCCAAGACGGGTTACCGCAACACGACGTTCACGAGCTCGCCCCGCAAAAACCTTACCGACATTCCGGTTAGCGCCGTCATGACGTCTCCATTTGAGAGCATCGCGCCGGGGGATAGTTTGCAAGCCGCGGCCGCCAAACTCATCCGCTTACGCTTGCGTGCCCTTCCCGTTCTCGACGGCGACCGCCTGGTCGGCCTTATTCACGCCCGCAACTTTTATGAAGCCTTTGCGGCGCCGCGGCCGCTGAATATTGATGTGACGGGTCTGCGCGACGACGAGCACGCGTTGAAAGAAAGCATTCTCGAGGAAGCCTCGGCGTGGCTTGAAAAGCTCGAGAAGCACCTCAAGCTCTCTCCTGAAGACCGTCTCCGCTTACGCATTCGCAGCGCGCAGGAGGGGCAGAAGCGCCGCTATGAAGTGAATGCGCACCTCACCGTCAAGGGTCGCCTTTACGCGCTCAAAGAGAAAGCGAGTGATGAGCACCGCGCCGTGTGGGATGTCTCCATGGCGGTGCGGGAAGCCCTTGACGAACTCGAAAAACTTGTCCTCCACTCGGAAGGTCGCTCGAATGTGCGCGAACGCGAGCGGCGAACCGAGGAAGAGTAAATTAGAAAAAAACGAAAACAACGTTAGTGGGTGGTTAGTTGTGATTGGAAAGACTCAAATCGGCCTCGCGCTGATGCTGCTCGCTGCCGCGTGCTTTTCGGCCGCGCTCAGCGCGTACAGCCAGTACGGCGTCAACCAAGTGCAGGGGCAGGAAGCCCTTAAGGCGTTCGACCAGCAAGCCGCGCAACTCACCGCTGCGGGCGCCGGCACCGACCTCACGGCCGCGAAAGCCAGTCTCGTGAGTTCGCTGCAAAACATTAACGCCGCGTGGATGAATTCCGCTGCGCTCTACGTGATTGCGGGTATCGTCCTTCTGCTCGCCGGCATGTACGTGCATAGCCTCGCCGGCCTGTACGTGCATAGCGTGGAGGAGCACGGCCACGGTCACCACGCTGGACTCTAAAACTCGCGTGAGCTGAGTTCCTCCTCCTTTTTTCTTTTCTCTTCTTTTTTCTTTCAATTTTTTTCCTGCCGTTTTCCCCGCCTTTTTATACTTCCCACTCGTAGGTTTCCTTTGAGCCGTTCGCTCGTTTCGCTGCGAGGGGTGTTTTGATTATGGCTGGAAAGACTGAAAAGAAAGGTGCACTTCATTGGGCCGTCATTGCGGCCGCGATTGTAGTCGTCCTTCTCCTCGGCTTCGCCGCCTTCAACTCCCTCACTCCCCGCGAGCAAGTGCTTCGCGCGAATTACCAGCTCGCCGAAGCGCAGAGCGCGTCCAGTGACGCCCCTACTGCGGTCGACCTCACGGTCTACCAAGCCCAGCCCTCCTATTCGTACTACGGCTACTACCGTAACTACTTCAACCCCTCCAGCGGCATCGCGCTAATTAAGGAGAAGCGCACCATTTCCCTCCCCGCTGGGCTCACCGAACTCGCGCTGAAAAAAACGAGCAGTCACATTGACGGCACCAGCCTCGCGTTTAAGGACCTCACGGACGCCAACACGGCTGTCCTCGAGCAGAATTACGATTACGACCTCGTCTCCCCGCAAGCCCTCCTCGACAAGCACGTCGGCGAAACCGTCACCGTCACGGCCGCCAACGCGACTTACACGGGCACGCTGCTCTCCGCGCAGGGCGGCCTCGTCCTTCAAACCGCTAACGGCGTCATTTCACTCAACTCGTACGACGCCATCAACTTCCCTTCCACTAAAAACCTCCTTACCACGCCCACCATCACGTGGCTGCTGGACTCCAAACAAGCCGGCAACCACGACATTGAAGTCTCTTATTTGAGCAGCGGCTTGGCGTGGGAAGCGAACTACGTCGCGCAAATCGCGGCCGACGAATCCACTCTCGACCTCAAGTCCTGGGTAACGATTCGCAACGATGCGGGCGACTTTAAGGACGCGCGCCTCAAACTCGTCGCCGGGCAAGTCAACTACCAAACCGCCAACCAACCCGTCCCGATGCCGATGTATGCGAGGGGCGTCGCGGAAGCCGCACCCGTCAAGTCCGCGTCCCAATTCACGCAGCAGCAATTCAGCGAGTTTCATCTCTACTCGCTGCAGCGCCCCGTTACGCTTCAAAACGGGGAAACCAAGCAAATCACTTTCATTGGCGCGAACGGCATTCACGCGCAAAAAGAACTGGTCTACCCCGGCTCGGGGGAGAGCGTGCAACTCAAAGTCAGCTTTAACAATTCGAAGGACAATCAGCTCGGCGAGGCCCTCCCCTCCGGTAAAGTGCGCGTCTACACGACGGACGCGGACGGTCAACTTCAATTCGCGGGCGAAGACACCATTACGGCCACGCCCGACGGTCAAACCGTTCGCTTGTTTTTGGGTAACTCGTTTGACGTGACGGCGAAGAAAGAGCAGACGGATTACAAGCAGATTGGTAACTGCGTGAATCAGCAAAGCGAGAGCGTTACGCTCAACAACGCGAAGGACTCCGCGCAAACCGTGAAAGTCCTTGACAACTTTGGCGCCGACTACCAAATTCTTGAGGAAAGCCAACCGCACGAACTCGACGCGGGTCAACCCGTCTGGAGCGTCAGCGTGCCCGCCCAAGCCAGCGCGATTCTGACTTATCGCGTTCAACAAAAATGGTGCTAACCGCGGACCGACGCCAAAAAAATTAGTGGGCGGCTTTGCCGCTCGTCCTTCTTTTATTCTTCCTTGCGCGCTAGTGGACTTGTTCGCGCGCTGGCGCCAAGCCCCGGCGCCGCATTTTATCCATGAAATCTTGGATTAGTTTGCGTTTTGCGGCGCTCGCCGGCGTTGTTCGAAGCACCTCGCCCTCCAAGTTCGCGTGCGCTTGCCGAACCGAACCCCAGTCCGTGTGCGAGTTGAGTCGGACGGCTTGGCTGCGAAGCGTTTCAAGGTGTTGCGCGAATGCCCCCACGGGAAGTGTTACGCCGCGCTTGGCGTATTGCTCCCGCAGCCATCGGACTTGCGTAAAGTAGTCCGCTGGACTCACCAGCGTTTTTTCTTTATGCGTCACGAACACGACTTTGAGCGGTTCCGACGGGCTTCGGCGTTGAAGGAAAGGCATGAATGAATTCACCGCATTTCGTTGACTTTTCCAAGTATTTACGCTTAACCCTCGTCGCGTTTAGCCTTTCCCGAGCTTGAGCAGCGCTTGGGCGAGATCGCCCCCGCTCTCCGTGAGCGCCTTCTCAGCTTCTTCGCGTGAGCAGCCCGCTTCCGCCATCACGATTTCCACGTCACCCTGCTCGCCGCCCGTGCTTGAATCCGTCGCCCCGCTCGCTTTTTCAGCACCGGGCGCGACGTCCTCGAATTCGCCGCCCACTTGTAGCGACTTCTGTCCTTGCATGTCGATGACTTGCACGCTCGGGTTCGTCACGACGATACGGGAGCCGTCCGTCTTCTCCACGATTACGCGCGCCGCGTCCACTTCTGTCGTCTTAATCCCCATCTGATTCATCAACTTCGCCATCTGCTTGGGATCCATCTTCGGTATCATCATAAAACCAAAACACCCACCCGTCTTTTGAGTGCGCACGCCTTTAACGCTTGCGCTTTCGAAACGCTTAAAACGCGTCCCCGCCTACCTGCTTCTTGGAGTCAAGAAAATGCGTGCACTTAACTTTCTCGGCCTCGTCGTGTTCGCCGCCGTGTTCGGCGTCGCCGTCACGCAGAGCGCCCCGAACGGCACGCCGTTCGTGTTCACGCCTCCGTACGCGTTCGAGTTCGGCAAGCTTCTTGACTACGGCATCGGTCTGGCGTTCGCGTTCTTCTTCAGCCTCTTCTTTTTCGGCGTCACGGCCCCCCTCGTGCTCGGCGTCGAGGGCGCCAAGTTCGCGACAATGTACCTCTCGCACGGCCTCACGCCTGATCTTTTGTTCATTTTCCCTGAACTCCTTGCCTCTTTTGCGGCGGTGAACCTCGGCGTGGCGCTGCTCGCTGATCTTGAAGACCGCCAACCCTTCGAGCGGAATGTGCAGGACGGCGCCGTGCAGGCGTTCCTCGCGCTCGGCCTTTTCGTCGTTTTCGCTCTCGCCAAACTCTATGTCTTCGCGCCCGCCTAAAACCCTTTCTCGAGTATTTCCCATGGTTATCCCCCTCGCCGTTCCCGCGCTGTTCTTCCTCGAAGACATCGTCTCCACGTTCAGTGACATTAGTTTCGTCGTCACCATCCTCGTTTTTTGCTACCTCCTCTACTGGCTCTTCATCACGTTCAATCGCGTTCCCATTCTCTTCGGCGCCTCTGCTCTGGTGGCCGCGTATTTTCTCTTCGTGCAGCCCCTTCCCACCATTTTTCTCGTCGTCATTTTCTTCCTCTTCATTGTGGCGGGCAGCCAACTCCAATTCGCCGTCCAGTTCGGTTTGCAACCCATCCTTCACGGCCTCTTCGGCGTCGATATCACGGGCGGCGAGTACATGGCGCGCGAGCAGCAAGCCTTGCAGCTCTCCGGCCTCAACCAAAAACTCGCTTCCGGCGCCCCCCTAACTGAGCAAGAAATGGAGATGGCGCAGCACATGTCTGAAAGCGCTCAAGTCGAGCCGAGCGGCCCGAACATCAACATGATGCGGCGACCCCGCTAAAAAGTGAAACCCCATGGTTTTCCTCGACCTCATTGACGATGTCCTCTTCTACGGAGACCTCGTCAAATGGCTCGTGCTCGCCTACCTCGCATATTACCTCTACAACTGGGCGCAAGAACACCTCCCCTTCTCCCCCGCGCTCGCCCTCGTCGTCGGCGTCATCCTCATCTACTATCTTGTCGTCGAACACCCCATCCTCGGCGCCGTCGGCATCTTCGGCTGGATTCTCCTCTCGTCCGGCTTTCTCCTCCTCGCAGGCATGTTTTTCCCCTGGGTTGGAGCACTCTTTTATCGCGCCCGGAGGCACTAACAAACCCATGAAAACCCGCGCAGCCACTCACTCCCGCACGCGTCGCGTGCATCGCTTCCTCGCCCTCTACCAGTCCTCGCAGCGCGAGCGCCTCGCGTGGTTCAGCGCGCGCTGGCGCCTCTTCATTTGCCTTCTGCTCGCGTGCGCCATCCTGCTCACGTACGGCTACCTGCAAGGCAAGTACTTCGCGGTCTCCACCGCGTACCAACCCGTTTTTATTGTGAGCGAAAAACTCTTCTACTGGTTCATCGTCGGCCTTTTCTTCGGCCTCGCCGCCATGTTTCTCGTCACCGAAGGCGAACACGCTCTCGGCTTGTGGAAGCTCTCTAAAAAGCTCGAGGCTACCGAGCGTGGCGTCGAGCGCGGAATTGAGCACGAAATTCGCGGCCCCGCCGTGACCGCCCCCAAAGCCGCGCGCGGACGTAAGCGCTGACACTTTCCTCTCTTCTTTTTGTCTCTTTCAGTGCTCCTTCCTAACGCCTAGTTGCCGGCCTACGACCTGCAATCCAAACCTTTAAATTTTGGTTTATATCAACTGATATACGATTTGTATGGCGTACTCGCACGCGGTCACCCCTCGCACCATCTTCAAGCGCGAAGTCCTTCGCTACCCCCGTCTCGACACTGTGCTGATGATTGAGGATGCCGCGCGTCGCGCGAAAAGCGAAAAAACTTTGACGCAGTTGTGGAAGAGCCTGCCCAAGAAAGTCATGTGGCAGACCTTCACGGCCGCCATCGACTACTTGGTTTACTCTGGAAAAATACTGATTGACGAAAAAGACCACCACCGCGTCATTTGGACGTGGAACCCACGACTTCTCGAACGCGTCATGCGCGAGGGTGTTGAAGCTTGACAGACGAATCCCGCGTCAAGCGAGTGCGTTTTGCGGACGCCAAGCTCTTTGCCGCTTACCAGCGTCTCGAGTCGGGGCGCTCGGAAGAGCAGGTTCTTGCCCGTGACCTTGAAAAAGCGATTGGAGACCTCAAAGAGAATCCGCTTTGCGGCGTCAAAATTCCGAGCCGTCTATGGCCCGCCGAATACGTCCGAATGTACGGCATCGACAACCTCCGCAAATGCGATTTGCCCCGAGGTTGGCGCCTTCTCTACACGCTCGTCGGCAACGAAATCAAAATTGTTTCCATCCTTCTCAAGTGGCTCGACCACAAATCGTACGAGCGCCGTTTTCATTATAAAGTCCGATAACGTGAATTACTCATGGTTAAGCGCATTGGTATCGTGGACACCACGTTCGCGCGAGTGGATATGGCGAGCGCCGCTATTGGCGCTATTCGTTCCGCCACCGCGCCGGGGAGCGTGAAAATTATTCGCTCCACGGTGCCGGGCTTTAAGGACCTCGGCGTCGAGTGCACGCGCCTCTTCAACTTGGAGGGCGCGGATATCTGCCTCGCGTTCGGTTGGGTGGGCGGCAAACCCGTGGATGAAGTGTGCGCCACGCACGCCTCCTTCGGTATTCAACTCTCCCAGGTTCGCGCTGGCAAGCACATTCTCGAAGTCTTCATTCACGAATCCGAATCGAGGAACGCAAAAAAACTTAAATCCATCGCGTTGGATCGCGCGCGCAAGCACGCCCTTAACGCTCTCGCTCTCTTGCGTGGACGCGACGCGCTCACGCCCTACGCCGGCAAAGGGCGGCGGCAGGGTTACGGGGACGCGGGCTCTCTCTAAAAAACTCAGGGGGTTGACTGGAACGTGGTTTACCGCATCGCGCTTGTTGTGTCTGACTTTAATTACGACGTCACGCACCCCATGCGGGACGCAGCACTCTCGCACGCCAAAAAACGCGGCTTAAAAGTCACGCGCGTCATGCACGTGGGGGGTTCCTACGACGCGCCCTACGCGGTCTCCCTGGCGCTCAAGAAGAAGGACGTGGACGGCGTCGTCGCTATCGGCGCCGTGATTAAGGGGGAAACCCAGCACGACGAAGTCATCGCTCACGCCACCGCGCACACGCTGCAACGGCTCGCCATCAAATTCAACAAACCCGTCGCGCTCGCCATCACTGGACCCGGCATCACGCTGGAGCAAGCCCGCGCGCGCACCCAAAAAGTACCCGAGCACGCCGTCGACGCGTTAATTCAACTCCTCGATTTGCGCGCCGGCAAACAAACCGCCGCGCGCGAGTCCCGCACCCACGCCCAACGCTACCGCTAAGTCGGTACCCCTTTTGGCGGCACCTTTCACGGCGCCGACTTCAACAATTCGTCAGTCTTGAACGTCTCCGAATCAGTCAGATTTTTCAGTCACGTATGCGCTTCGCCTTTTTCGCTTGTTGTTCGCTGAGGCGCGCGAGGATGTCGCGGGAGTGGGTGACGGTTCCGAAGAACTTGTGAAACACGTCGATGAAGTACTGGTGTGCGGCGGGGTTCACTGTCGTAATCAAGTCGCGGGGGAGCAGGAGGTGGTAGCCTTCGGTGAACGCGCGGCGTACCGTCGTGTCGATGCAGACGTCTGTGTTGACGCCCGCAATGATAAGTGTTCGGACTTTCTCGCGTTGGAGTAACTTGAGGACGCGCGGGTTAGAGAAAACGTCATACGTGTGCTTCTCGATGACGTGCTCG
>JBBILJ010000038.1:0-9819 GCA_037444945.1 Microcaldota archaeon
CGTCTACTCCGTCACGTTCACCCAAAACGACGCCGCAAACCAAACCACGACTGCCAACCAACAACAATCAACCCCCACTCCCGCGCAGCCGCTTACGCGTTCGGGCGTGGAAGCAGGCGGTTTTGGGCCCGGCGCGTTCATCGGCATCCTGTTATTGCTCGTCATCGGGGCGGCCGCGTACTTCTTCGTCGTCAAGCCCAAAAACAAGGAACAAAAATCGACGTAACCGCGAGCGGGAGGGATGAGTTGGAAATAGTTTTTGCTTCGAGCGCGAGCCCCCTTATTGCGTTAGTGAAGGATGAGGGGAAACACGAAGTTGTAGGCGTAGAAGATGAGGAGGATGCTGAAAATCGCGAGGGCGGGGCCGCGCCAGCTCTTGAGTTCAGCGGCGCTTTCCGCGCCCCACCCGTAGAGGACGAAAAAGTAGTAAATGAAGAGCGTCATCGAGAGACCGATGATGGTGTTCGCTTTATCCGGCGTTAGCCAGCCGAAAATGTTTGAAAACGCAAGGTAGGAGGCGAGAAAGGCGAAGGAGCGAATGAAGAGCACGAAGGCGAGAAGCGTCACGTAGTGATACTTATCACCCTCCAAGCCGAGAACGTGCGCAGCCAGCCACGTAAGGGCGAGCAAAACAGCGAGGCTGAAGAGGGCGGCGAGAAAATTGGTGCCTAACACGGCGGGCTGCCAGGACGCCGCGTCTAAGGGAAAGATCGTGAGAAAGACAGAGAGGAGCAGGAGCAAGGCGAGAGAGAGACGCGAACGCGCCCAGCCACGCTGCGCGACGCGCGCGAGCGCCTCATCGCTGAAGAACACGATGCCCACGTAATCCATCCATCCACTCCCGACGCGAGGGAGGGGTTTAGGCGCTCGGGAAGGTGCGAGAACGGTTTGCGGGGCGGAGGTGTTCATGGTTAGTAGAGCACTTTGTAGATGCGGATCGGCTTCTCTTTTCCTTTCACCATGACTTCGAGGGGTTCGCTGACGCTGACGCGACCCTTGACGAGTTGGTAGGTGGATTCACTAATCGTAATTTCGCCAGCCTTACTTTGGTTCTGTAGGCGGGACGCGGTGTTGACGGCGTCGCCGATGACGGTGTAATCCATAAAATCGCGGGAACCAATATTGCCGACAACGGCTTCCCCGCTGTTCACACCCATGCCGACGTTGACGGTTTGTTTGCCTTCCGCGGAGAGTTTTTGGTTCATGACGGCGAACGCGCGCTGGCAGTCAATCGCGCACTGAACCGCCTTGTAGGCGTGGTCGTCTTGGTCCAGGGGGGCGTTCCACACCGCCATAACGGCGTCCCCGATGTACTTGTCGAGGGTGCCATCGTGCTGCAGGATGATGGTGGAAATCGTGTCGAAGTAGTACGTGTTGAGGAAGTGTACAACTTCCTCCGCGGAGAGCTGCTCACTCATTGCCGTAAAACCGCGCACGTCGCTGAAAAACACGGAGACCGGGCGCCGCTCGCCGCCGAGCTTAAGATTCGGGTCCGAAACGATTTCCTCCACGATTTTGGGGGAAACGTATTTGGAGAACTGCGAACGGATTTGCAGCTTCTCCTTCTTTTCCTTGTGCCGCTGCGCGTCCAAGTAATTGTAACCGAAAAAGGCGGCAAGGGGGAGAAAAGTGACGGCGGACTCAAAATTCGCGAAAAAATCGTCTACACGCGCGTTATGCAAAGAAAGCCAGGAGTCTGCGGCACCCAAAAACAATACGCCGAGCGCGAGAAGGTAGAGAGCGTTTGATGTGTTGCGGTACAGGCGAGTAAGTCGAACGATGCCGTAGAGGCAGAGCAAGATGACGAGCGAGGAGACGACGTACCCTTCCAGCAACGCCATGAACGCGGCGACCCCCAAAAACGGACGCGACACCAAACGTAGCTCGCGCCGCCTTAAAAATAGTGTTTTAAAGGAACGCGGGACACAAAAGACAGGTAAGAGCACCCAACTAGCGCTCGGCGCAAAACCCATGATCAAACCACCCGCGCACGGCCAGCCCGTGGGGCGCGTCATCGTCGACTTCGTGCGGCACGGCGAATCCGCCGCGTACGCGGCGGAAAGCCCCGACTTGACGCCGCGCGGCATCCAGCAAGCCAAGGCTGCCGCCCGCGAAATCGCCGGGCTACTGCAACCCAAGGCGCGCATCGTCGTCGTGTCGAGCCCAGCGCCTCGCGCGCAGGACACCGCGTTCTACATTCACCAAGTCTTACGCTCGCAGGAAGCCAAGATGCGCAAGGCAAAGCAAAGCGGCGCGCCGCGCGTGTACCAGAGCGTGATTCCGTTCTCGCACCTCCAACCCATGCAGCGGGACGCGGAATACTTCCAAAAATACATTGACGATTACGGAATCCGCAACGCAGGCCTCGCCCTGATGAACGAGCTGAAGAACCTCGACTGGCACCCCCGGGCGGAGACGCCGAAGCAAATCAAAAAACGCTTCGAACGCAACTTTACATACGTTCGCCGCATCGCGCGTAGCGTGCGCCTCCCCGTGGGCGAGCACCTGCATCTCATTGTCGTGGGGCACGAGGAGTTGCCCGAAGATTTACTCAGCCGACTTTTCGGCACCACGCTCTTCAACCCTCGCAACCGCTTCGAGAATGGGGACCGCCTGCGCTTCGCGTTCAACCCCTTCGACAAGAAGCAACGCGTGGACATTTCGTACAAGGACAAGGCGTTCCCCGCCCGCTTCGACGAATCCAAACGCGAATTCGTGACCCTCAACGCCTGACGCTTCCCCTCCTCGCTCCTGAAAACCTGACCCCGTGAACCGAACGTGAAATCGCTCACTGAACTCGAACTCCTCGTCGACTTGCGTCAAAAAGTGCGCGAGTTACAAGCCGTGCGGCAGGCGGAGGAGTGGCTTGCGTCCGCGCTCGATGAAGACCACCTCGCCGAACTCGTTGTCCAGCAAGCCCTTCTCACGCTGCACGCCGAAATGGGTTTCTGGTGCGAATGGGATGAGGAGCACAAACGCTTTCACTTACGCGCCGCGGACGACGCCACAAACTCCGTTTTCAAGCCCAGCGGTTACGCGTTTCTGCTCGAACTCGCGGAAGTTGCCTCACAACGCCGCACCTTTAGCATCCTTTCTCCAAACGTCGTAGTGGAGGGAAAAGTGCGTGTGCGCTCCGTCCTCCTCCTCCCCCTCTACGAGAAAGAGAAACTCATCGGCGTCATCGGCGTCCTCAACCGCCGCGACAAACACCCCTTCGACACCGTGGCGGACGGCACCCTCGCTGGCGTCCTACAACCCATCCTCCAGGCCGCGTTCGAGCGCGTGCACTTGCTGCAAACCATTGACGAACAACAACGCATGCTCGAAGCGCAGTACACGGTGAGCGGTATCACGCACACCGTCATGGAGTTCGGCGAAATGATGATCGCCATCCTCAACGAGATGGAAAAACGCACCGGCGCGGAGGCCGGCATGGCGTTCTACCTCAACGAGGAAACCGGTGACCTCAACCCAGCGGCCGCGTCCGACCGCGCCGCCCAGCTCTTCGAGGAGAGCGATTACGCGTTCCCCAAAGTCGTCGTGCGCAACGCCCTCCGCCGCGGCGGCACCATCTCGCTCGACTTTCGCGACGTGCGCGGCGCCGCGCAGGAAGCGGGCATCCAAAGCGGCTTGATTCGCAGCGCGCTCGTGACGCGCATCGTGGCTCAAGGTAAGACGGCGGGCGCGTTTTTGCTCGTGAATAAGCGCGGTGTGGAACGCTTCAACCCCTGGGACGCGCAAATCGCGACCGCTATGTCGCGTGAGGCCGGCACCGTTCTTGTGCAGGACAAGGAAAAGAAGCGCTTGCGCAGCATTTTCCTCAAATACGTGTCCCCCGACGTGGGCGAAAAAATCCTTCAAGAAAAGGAGGGCGCCCGTCTGGGGGGTGAGCGCAAAATCCTCACGGTGCTCTTCACTGACTTACGCGGCTCGACTGCGCTTGGCGAAAAACTCGACCCCGGCACCCTCGTCGGTCTTCTAAACGAGTACTTCGACACGCAGGCGGACGTCGTGCTGCGAAACGGCGGCACCATCATCCGTTTCATCGGGGACGCCATGCTTTCGTGCTTCGGCGTGACGGACGAAACGACCGACCACGAGTTCGAAGCCGTCAAAACCGCGATGCAGTTACAAGTCGCCCTCAAGAATCTCAACGCGAAGTGGTTGCGTGAAGGTAAACACGTGGAGTTCCGGATGGGAGCCGGCATCGCGACGGGGGAAGTCATCGCGGGCAACATCGGCTCGCGGCAGTACACCAACTTCGACCTTGTCGGGGACGCCGCCAACCTCGCCGCGCGCCTCTCGGGCGCCGCGGAAGCTGGTCAAATTCTCATCACGCACCCCACCTACATGCTGGTGCGCAACCGCATCGCGTGCAAGCCTCTCGAACCTATTAAAGTGAAGGGCAAGGAGAAGCCCGTGCACGTGTACAGCGTCGAGAAACTCCTCTAAAAAGAAGGTTAGACCTCGTGCGCGTAGAGGGACGCGTATTCGCCGAGGTTTTTGGCGCCCACGTTATTCTTAACGGAAATCTGCTCGAGGGCGAGGCGCGCATTCTTCTCGTTGACGTGTGGGTCTTCGTCCTTGCTCACCGCGCACGAGATTCGAATGAAGGGAGGGCGCGGCGTCTCGTAGGACGTGAAGAGCTTTTCGAGGATGGCGACGCCGCCTGTCCCGTACGCGAGCGGGTTTTCTTCTCGCGTGCGGCGAAGGACGCGTTTTTTCAGAACATCGAGCGGCGCGTCCATCCACACGACGTGCGCGGGAACGCCGAGGTCGCGAGCCATATCGACGAGCGAGTCACGCTCGGCTTGGCGCGCGTTCCGCGCGTCCACGATGAAGACGTCGCGTGGGCCCGCATTGAAAATTTCACGGTGGACGTCTTTGTAAAACAAGTCCTTGAGCTCAGGCGGGAACGGCTTGTCGCGCTCAATGCACTCAATGAGGGTCGCCCGCACCTTTTCGACTTCCGCGGACTTGAGGCCGAGCGAGCGCTTGCCAGCCAAAAAGTCGTCGCGGAGCTGGTCTGGATTGAGGATTTTGGCCTCGAAACTGCGCTCCCGCAAGAGGCCGCGCAAGTGGCGCGCTACTTCGCTCTTTCCGGAACCTAAGTTACCTGTGAGGAGGATGAACATGGGCGGCCAACGTCGATACGTGTTGAGGAGGAATTGAGAAGGAAATGAAAGAAAGAGAGATATATATTAAACGGGGGCGCGCCTAGTTCGTTCAGGTGAGCGTGAATGCCGGAGCCTCGAACTGAAGAACTCCCTCTCCCCCAACCGCACTACTCGTGGGACCCCGCGTTCATCGAGAAGGCGACACCTGCGCAGCGCGACAAAATCCTCAAAATTCGCCGCAAAAAGCTCGGCGAAGCGCTTACCTTCATTACCGAAAAAGCATCCCTCAATCACCTGGACGTCCTCACGAACCCCAGCGAAGCGGCCCGCGCCCAAAAAATGCGGGACATTCTCAACGCCGCGAAAGCCTCCGGCGGTGCCGCCCTCAAGGAAGAGCAAGCCAACCTCGAACTCGTCGAAACCCTGCGCAGCGCCATCCTGCACGCGGCTCCCGATGAGCCGCGCGAGAAGCGCGGCTTGACGGCGCTCGGCCGCCTGCACCCCTTCGTCACCGACCTCGCGCGTGGAACGCCGAAGTACACGATGCGGGACGTGTTCACGGCGACGGGACAGACGGCGCGCGAACTCTTTGATTCCACCCTTCTGGTAGACCCGAGCGCGTATGTGATTCACCCCGAAGGCAAGGGGGACTACATCATCAAGCCGTTGTATGCGACAGAGAAGCTCGACGTTCCTCCCAAAGTCTTGCCCGCCCTCCAAAAATTTCTCGAATCAACGGGCTTTAGCCTCAGCATCGAAATGGCGAACAAGCAGACGGATGCCGCAAAGGCCGCCTTCCAAGAAGCCAAGGATCGCCTCACGCGCGTCAAGCGGGACGGGGAAGCATGGGAAGGCGAGCGCGTGAACGCTGAAAGAGAACTTGAAAGCCGCGAGCGGGACGCGAGCGCAGCTGAGACTCTGCCCGACGTCGTGCGCAAGCTCGCCAAAAAACTTGACGCGAATAAGAACCTGCGCCTTACTCAGGCTCCCATTCAGGACCCGGGCTCGCATGAACTCGCCCTCGTCGACTTGGGTAAAAGTTTGGTGAGTGGGGCGCACATCGTGCTTGAACCTCTTCCCGTGGCGGCTAGCACGCACGGCACCACGCGCGGTTTGAGCATTGTTTCCCTCCTTGCTTCCGAGCAAGGCTCCTCGCTGAGCAAATTTGTTCTCGACCGCGCGGAAGGCAAGGGTCCCGCATTTGGCGTCGTCGAGTTCACGGGCCGCACGTGGCACGAAAAACCGCTCGCGGTCACGAGCATGAATAAGGGCAAGTTTTACCTCATGAAGGACGCCGTCAAGGACAAGCCCGCCCTGGCGTTCGCGTTGTACCTCAAGTTCCCCAACAACCCGAACCACGTCACGCCCGATAAAGGAAACTGGGCGGAGTACGAGCACCTCCTCAACAAGCTCGGCTACAACCCGACGAATCCCGCCCAACTCGAATACATTCACCAAAAAGTGCCGCACCCCCGCGAAGGCTTCGAAGCCCTCGCCATGACGGCGCTCGAGCTCGCGCATCGGTACGCGAAAGCGGGACGCCTCTTTCCTAAGTGAAAAAGTCAATCGGCAACGTCGCAGAGGATTGAACACTGAATGCGGTTCGTCGTCGCCCCCACCAGCGAGCTCGTCTTCGATCACCCGTATTATTTGGCGGACTGTAATCTCGCGCCCCGCAAACCGAAAACCTTGCTGCACACGTTTGACCACCACGGCGTGTACGCGTCCACCGTGACGGCGACCGAACAGGTGGCGCGATGGCTGCGCGGCGGGCACGCGCTCGCGCAAAGCGCCACGATTGCGACCGACAACTTTGACTGTGACTCCGTTCTCTCCACGTTTTTGCTCGCGCACCCGTCGTGGAGCAAAAAATACGGCTTGTTCTTCGGGAAGGTCGCGCATTTTGCGGACTACGAGTTCTTTTCCGGTCGCTGGAAGAGCCGAGGCCGCGCGTACGCGCAACTCGCCCTCGCGCTGCACCTTCAAATCGTGAAGCGTTTGAAAAACCGCGAGTTCTCCCAAGTCACCGCCGCCGAGCGCTCGCTGATTTTGCACGGGCTGCATGACGATGTCGAAAAGCTCGCGCGCTACCCGGTTCTTGCCGAGCGCGAAAGTGAGCGCGCCGAAAAGCTCTTCGCCGCGCAGGAGCAAGTCGCGAAAAGCCGCCTCGAAAAAATCGACGACAACCTCTCTATCGTGCAACTCGACGACTTACTTCTGGGTAACAGCGTCGTGACGGGCATCGTGGCGCAATCCGCCGCGAAAACCCCCGTCGTGCTGCGGTGTTGGAGCGGGCACTACGTGGCCGGCATCCGCATCGGGCACCCCTTGCAGCGCCGCGCCGACCTTCGCAAAGCCGTCCCCTTGCTGCAAAAACTCGAAAACCAAGCCGACCGAAAAGGAGCGAAAAAGAGCGAGTCCGCCGCGTACCGGTGGTTCGCGCGCAAAGACGTCGTCCTCTATATGGGGGAATCCAATCTCGACGCCTTAAGCGTCGCGGGCGTCATCCAAAAAACGCTCGCGCGCCAGCAAAAATAATCCGGCTCTAGCTACCCTGCGCCTTACTTGGTGAGGGGTTTTCCGTACCGCATGAGCGCGAGCTGAATGAGGCTGGCTTTAAGGGCGACGAAGGGGGCGAGCGCCACGCTCGGCGAACTCCCGGTGCGGGCTTCGGGCGGCACCGTGAAGTAGACGCCGTAGGTGTACGCGTCGCGTCGCGGGTCGCGGTGGAACGTGACGTACATGCGGCGGAGGAGGTTTTGAGTGACGACGTTTCGAGGCGAGCCGAGGCTCGTCATGTAGTCCACGCTCTGTTCGGGGCCGGACACGGTTAAGTGCTGGCCGTGATTGATGTAGTTGTTTACTGCGACGGATTTGAGGGACTGTGTTTCTTCCATTTCGGAAGCGGGAATGACGGCGTGCGAGTCGTACGTGCCGACTTGTTCGTTTCCCTTGACGGGCACGATGGAAATGCCCGTTTTCCGGGTGCCCTCCGCGCGGCTCAAGTCCAAGCCTATCCGATATAGTCCACTCGAAATGTCGAGTCCGAGCTTGCGCTTGCCGCGCTCCGCACCGTAGACTTGTAGGTTCCGAATGAGGGCGAGGACCGCCTCCTCCTTGAGTTTCGGCGTGACGTCGTTCGCGGTCGTGAGCATTCCTGTGAAGGGGGAGAGAAAAACCGAGACTTTTGCTTCCCGCTCGTCCAGACTGGTGCGCTCGACGTCTTTGGGTTCGCCGTGCTGAGTGACATCAGCGCCGGCAAGCGCCATTCCAAGCAGTTTGCGTGCGGTGCGGAGGCGTTGCGTGATGTCGTCAGCGACATTTTTCACTCCCCCCTCCACGGGCTTTGGGGGGAAAAGGCGCAGCAACTGGACGTGCGCTTCGTCAGAGGGATTGAGGAAGTAGCGAATGACGGCGGCCTTCTGCTCGGGCGAATGGTACGGGTTCGTCAAGGGGCGCGTGGCGTCGCTCACGCGAGCAACGAGCCCGTCATGGAGCTGCTTCTCCTCATAGCGGCGCTCCATTTCCTCTTCGCTCAAAGGTTTTCCGAACCGCTCTTCCGGCTCGTCCGCAGTTCCCGTAACCTTCACTTTGAATCGTTCGCGCGTTGGGGAACCGCCGAGCTCGCGTTGGTCGACAGGTTTTTTGGGTTCTTTGGGCATTGAAGAGCGTCACCTTGGAGCGTTTCGTCGAACGGCTTTGGCTTTCGCTGGCTTAAAAGAGTTGTTTTTCCGCTCCGAGCGGGGCGTTTTAGAGGAGGGCGCCGTAACGGTCCTGCGTCTCGATGTAAATCGAGACTTCTTTTTTGTCCGTCACGGTTTGCCCCAGCAGCGCTTGTATGGTGAGCTTGTATTTGGTGCTCACCACTCCGGTGGGGAGAGTGCCGACGAGGTCAAAGATGACGCTCTGCGTTTCGCCGGGCGCGAGCGGGTTGAGGGGGTAGTCGAGGACGAAGTGTTCGGGTTCAGCGGCGTACTTGGCGCCTTGGCGCAGCAAGTTCATTTGTTTGGGGAAAATGATTCGCAGGCTCCCGTTCGCGGCTGTCGCGGCGCCTGTGCTGCGCGCCGTGAGGGTGAGGCGGCTATACGCCCCGCTCTTGAGAATGGTGCTTTCGCGGATGGCGTCCATTTCGAGTTTGGGGCTACCGAGCTGGTTAAGCCCCTCCGTGGTGAGGGAGTACGTTTTGAAAATGAGGATGCCGCCTTCCTTAAGATAGCCGGACGCGACGAGTTCTTTCACGTCCTTTTCGAGGTCTTTTTTGGGCGTGTTGAGGGCGGCCGCGAACGCGGAAACGCTGCTCGTGCCGACTTGCGCGGTCTCGAGGACGCGACGCTTGAGGACGGTTAACGCTTTCTCTTCCATGAACCAAACCCGATGCAATTAGTTCGACTTGCTCGTTAAAAGTGTGGTGGGCGGCGCTTTAAAACCCTGCTTTTTCGCGTCACGCTTTTCCCGCGCTCCCAAAAAGGCGGATGCGTTCTTCGACGGTTTGCTCAACCGCCTCTCGAGCCGGACCGAGGAACTTACGGGGGTCAAACTCGCGCGGTTCGCTGCGGCACACGCGGCGCAGCGCGGTCGTGAAGGCCAGACGCAAGTCCGTGTCCGTGTTCACTTTGCACACGCCGCCGCGAATCGCGGCCTTAATTTGAGCGGGCGGCACACCGCGAGCACCCTCAAGCCGCGCCCCGGCCGCGCGCGCTCG
>JBBILJ010000039.1:0-594 GCA_037444945.1 Microcaldota archaeon
TTCGGTTTGGTTCGCCGCGGCGGCGTGGTGGAGGGGCGCCCAACCGTCTTTATCGGTGGCGTTTGCGTCGGCGTCGTGTTGGAGTAGGAGCGCGACGGCTTCAGTGCGGCCGTTGGCGGCGGCGTTGTGGAGGGACGTCCAACCGGCGTTGTTTTTCGCGTGGATGTCGGCGCCTTGTTGGAGGAGTTCGAGAATTCTTTGGTTCTTTCCTTCTTGGGCGGCTTGGCGTAGTGCTTCGTCAAGTTTTTTTTGTTCTTCGGGTGCTAGTTTTTTGGTTTCCACGTTCGGCTTCGCGGCGGCGCTTGAAGACGTCGCCGAATAGGGTTTCGACGGCTTTGCGGCGGTTCTCGTTCGGGGAGCGGGGCGTCATGGCGTGGAGTTTTCCCTCTCATTTAGAGAGGTTTTGAGTGGTTTAAACTCCTTTCCTTGCCTTCGGCTGCGGGATGGCAGAAAAAAAAGGGTTTGAGGGGAGCCCTAAAAAGTGAAAGGCTCCCGGAGGGAAGGGGAGGAGGGGTTTTACCACGCGATTTCCGCGATTTTGGCTTCCTTGACGGCGGCCGAGCCGCGCAGGTCCGCCAGCTCCATCTTCTTGAG
>JBBILJ010000039.1:604-8025 GCA_037444945.1 Microcaldota archaeon
CGGGGGCTTGCGCGTTCTTGCCCACGATGTGTGGGGAAGTCACACCCGTCACGATGCTCGTCACGACGACTTTGTCGCCGAGCTCGGGGTTGATGCGCGCACCCCACTTCACGTACGCGTTGTTGTCGAAGGATTCCGTGATGCCTTCACCGATTTTGACTGCGTCACCCAGCGTGAGTTGGGAGCCACCCGTGATGAGGACGAGTGCGCCCTTGGAGCCCGCGTAGTCGACTTCGAGCAAGGGGTGTTCGAGCGTGTTCTTCACCACGTTCTCGACTTTGTCTTGGCCTTGCGCTTCGCCGATTGAAATCATGGCGACGCCGGCGTTCCCCATAATCATGCGCAAGTCCGCGAAGTCGATGTTCATCAGGCTGGGCAGCATGATGGTGTCCGCAATGCTCTTCACGCTGCGCGCGACGAGGGTGTCCGCGACCGCGAAAGCGGAATTCATGGGTAAGTTCGGGACGTACTTCACGAGGCGGTTGTTGTCAATGATGACGACGGTGTCCGCCGTCTTACGCAACTCGTCCAGACCCCAGTCCGCCTTGTCGAGGCGCGCGCGCTCGAGAGCGAAGGGGTACGTGACCATGGCGACCACAATCGCGCCCTGCTGTTTCGCGACCTCGGCAACAATCGGGGCTGCGCCCGTGCCGGTGCCGCCGCCCATGCCGGCCGTGATGAAGACGAGTTCGGAGTCTTTGAGGACTTCGGCGAGCTTGTCGCGGCTCGCTTCGGCTGCTTTGCGGCCGACTTCGGGAAAGCCGCCCGCACCCAAACCCTTCGTTAATTGGGCGCCGATGAGGAGGCGTTTGTCGGCTTGAATGATTTTGAGGTGGTTCGCGTCCGTGTTAATCGCGACGGTTTCCGCGCTTTTCAAACCCATTTGGTGGAGTCGGCTGACGGTGTTGGTGCCGGCGCCGCCGCAGCCGACGACGGTGATTTTGACTTTCGCGGCCTCAAAGTTCTTCGAGGCTTCCTCGGGCGTCTTGGTTTGCGCCGAGTACCGCAGCGCGTCCGCAATCAATCCTTCCATGCTTGCTCCCCTCCAACTTTTTTCTCGTTTTGTTTTTTTCTTGGGTTTTGCGGCTCGGGACGCTTTTCTCTTGTGTGCGGCCCCTCTCAAAGGGCGGGGCCGTGAAGACTATTCTCTCCCTCTTGCATCCCGAACCGCCAGCCGGGGGGGGAGGGGTGAACGCCCGTTTTGAATCAAAAGCCAGCCAAAAAAAAAAATTGAACGCGAAGGCTTTTTGTAGCGAGCGTGAAACGACTGTGCGTTCGCCCGAAGAGCGGCAGCTAGCGCTGTCAAAAAGCTCGTTCTCGAGCGGATTCCTCTTCTTTACGCGCCCGGGGTTGAAGCGGGGACGCGAAAGGTTGTGAAACGGCCCTGAAAAATCAAGGGGAGCCGCGGGAAAGGGATTATTTTTTTTGGGGGGGTGCGAGCCGGTTTACGAAATGATTTCGATGTCGCCGTACTCGGCTTCCTTGCTCTTCTTGGCGGCCGCCGCTGACTTGCCCATGATTTGCGGCGAAGTGACGCCCGTCACGATTGCCGTGATTTCGATTTTGCCGTCGTACGAGGGCACAAGGCGTGCGCCCCACTTCACGGACGCCTGGGGGTCCATTTGTTCCGTGATGCGCTCGCCTGCGCTAATCGCGTCGCCGAGCGTGAGGTCGTTGCCGCCCGCGATGTGAATCAAGGCGCCTTTGGCGCCTGCGAAGTCCACGTCGAGGAGGCGGTTTTCCATGACGCCGCGCACGGCGTCCTCCACCTTGTTCGTGCCTTTGCCGGAGCCGACGGCAATCATGCCGACGTCGCCGTGACCCATAATGGCGCGCACGTCCGCGAAGTCGATGTTGACCAGCGAGGGTTGCGTGATGGTGAAGACGAGGCCGCCGATGGCTTTCGCCAAAATTTCGTCCGCCACCAAGAACGCTTGGTTCATGGGCAGGTTCGGGACGATTTGGACGAGGCGGTTGTTGTCCACGATAATGACGCTGTCCGCCGTCTCGCGGAGGCGCTGGATGCCTTCGTCCGCCTTGAACACCCGCGCGCGCTCGAGAGCGAAGGGGTAAGTGACCATGGCGACCACAATCGCGCCCTGCTCTTTGGCGATCTGGGCGATGATGGGGGCGCTCCCGGTGCCGGTGCCGCCGCCCATGCCAGCCGTGATGAAGACGAGGTGCATGCCTGAGAACTCTTTCTCGAGCATGGGTCGGTCCGCTTCCGCGCATTTGGCGCCGATTTCAGGGAAGCCGCCCGCGCCCAGACCCTTGGTGACGGACTTGCCGATGAGTATTTTCTTCAAACCGTCGTCGAGCATGCTTAAGTGCTGGCGGTCCGTGTTGAGTGCGTAGAGGCTCGCGCCTTTGACGCCGAGCATCTTGAGGCGGTTGACGGTGTTGTTCCCGCCGCCGCCGCAGCCGATGACTGCAATCTTGATTTCTTCGTACTCGTTCGAGCTGTCGCGCGCCGGCATGGGGCCGCGGACGGCCGAAGCAACAATGTCCTCCATTTCACGATCGCCTCTTGTTTTAGCGTCAATTTCAACAGTGCTAATGCACTATTTTAGTGGGCAGCAAATCCACGCTCGTTTTATTTAAAAACCTTCCGCCTTGTTTCCACTATTTTCATATGTTTGGCGCGCCCAAACCCACTTTGAAATCGTTCCGCGTCCCGCAAGCATATTTTCCGATATGTTTTTATAGGTGACTGGGTTGATGCTGCAACCAGGGGATTCGTCCCTTCGTAATGGTGACTGTGCGCGTGGCGGACTCAGAGCAATTTCTCGTGACGGTTCCCGGCGAGTGGAAGCTGGAGGGTCACGCTACGAAGAAGCGCAAATTCCCTTCCGTGCAGGACTTCATTCGCGAACTCATCCGCCGCGACATCGAAACCACCGACAAAGAAGAAAAAGCCGCCTCCAACGGTAACTAACTTTTTCTCTCAGAGGCTCCGCGCAAAAAATTTTTTTTTAGGCCAGCGAGAGCACACGCTTAAAAAACACCTTGAGCCTTCCCTCTTGCGGTAATAAATGGCGAAGAAATCGAGCGGAAAAAATCCCTCCCGTAAACGACCTTACGAGCTCGCTCCGAAGTGGAAACCCGCCTCTACCGCGGGACACTACGCGCTCGCTCCTCACCTCAAAGAAGCCTTGCGGCCGCGCCAACCCGCTGAATCCGTGACGCAGGGGCGCGAAATAACTGAGTACGACGCGCAAGTGGCGCGCGATTCCCTCGCGCACGCTGAACTTCTTCGCAAGGGGCGTGAAAAAATTGAGGCGCTGCGTCGGCAGAGCTTGCGCGACGCAGAGACCGCCGTTCGCGCGGCTCCCCGCGTTAACCTTCTTAACGAGAAGACGGAAGACGCTTTTCGTTCCAAAAAACCCGAACACCTCATCGCTGAGTGGACTAACCGCGTCACGCGCATTCCCGTCGATGTGCGCGCCAACTTTTTCGGCTCGATGCAAATGCCGAGTTCGTTCGAGGATGCTGAACGGGTTCCCCTCAAGTTCGCCCGCCTCCTCACCCTCTCGCGCTTCTCCACCGCTCCCGGGAGCGTGTTCAAACTCGTTCCACCCACGCCCGCCGCCAAAGTCGTTCTTGATCACGATTCCAAGCGCAAAGTGATTTTCGTGCACGGCTTCGCGCTGCCGTTGAGCAAGGGCGAGGCCGCGAGAAACCCGGGTCTTGAGCAGCACGTGATTCCCATCAAGGACGCGCACGTCCCTTTCATTCGCGACGCGCTCCAAAAGAAGTACCCGCGTGCCGAATACTACATTTACACGAATACGAGCACGCATCACATTGCGGGGGGCCGGGACATTCGAAGCAAGCAGACGCTCTCCAAGTACTTCGAAAAAGTGCGGGAACTGGAACGGAAGCGCGCGTGACGCGCCTCGGTCGACACACATGATTTTCAAAGACAACCGCTCGCTGCGCTTGGCCGCGACCGGCCTCTACCCGGAACTCCTCGCCGAGGCCGAACGGCGTACCCGAACCGAGCCGCGCCTCAAAATTAACCTCTTGCGCGGCGTCCCCCGCGAACGCTTGGCTCAAGAGTTTCCGCGCCCCAAGCGCTGGGTGCAACCCACACTGCCCTTCGAGGAAGCCGAACGTCTCTTGGAGAAAAAAGCCGCGACCGAAAAATCATTGCCCCGCACCGGGCCGCACCTGAAAATCAATCTCTTGCGCGGCGTCAAGAAGGAGCGCTTGGCGGAAGAGTTCCCGCGCCCCAAGCGCTGGATACAACCCCCCCTGCCCTTCGAGGAAGAGGCGCGCGCTGCGAAGAAGAAACCCGAGCCCGAAAAGCCCGCGGCCAGGGAGAAGCCCGCCAAGCCCGAGGAGGGCGTAAAGCCAAAGCCCGAAGCGCGCGAAGAGCCGCGGGGAGTCAAGCGCGCGGAGAAAGAGGCGCCCGCGGCGAAGGAAACCGAGAAGGTCGTGACGAAGGAAAAAATCGTCGAGAAACTGCGTTACATTCCTTACGCGTCCAGCGGCGGAGGGTCGTCCGCGCCAGCATCCGCGGCGAAAAAGGAGGAAGAAGAGCGGTCCGGAATGAGCCCCGTCGCGCGCATCTTCATTCTCTTGCTACTCGTGCTAATCGTTCTATTCCTTCTCTTCGGCATGCGAGGCTAAAGTCGTCGAGCTCTTGCGCCGCTGTTCCTGCAACTCGTACAATTCGAGGACTTCTTTTTCCGTCGTCGCGTCCCGCGCCGCCTTGTCGTCCCGCCGCCCAGTGATTCGCGGAAAGCGGAGCGCCAAGCCTTCGTCGCCGCGGCGCGCCGCCGTGTGAGTCGGGGAGCGCGTCAACTCGTCGGCCTTGATCGTCACCACGATTTTGGGTTGCACCCACTCGTCAGGTTCCAGTACGGAGTCCACGCTCGCGGGTTTGGTTTTGGTTTTGAGTTTGTCGAGTTCTTCTCGGAACGCGGCGAGGTCTTTTTCGCTAAAACCGGTTCCGATTTTAGCCAGCGTTTTGAAGCGGTTGTTTTCGTCGTCGTACACGCCGGTGAGTAGGCCGCCGAGGCCGAACTCCGTTCGCTTGCCTTTCCCGTAATAAAAACCGAGGATGACGAGGTCGAGTGTGTCCGCCAATTCGCCCGCGTAACTTTTCTTAAGCTTAATCCACGCGAATTTGCGCCCACCCGCCACGTACGGCGCGCTTAGGTCTTTCGCCACGATTCCTTCCAAGCCGGCTGCAACGCTTTCGTCAAACACTTTTTGGAGCTGCTCCGCCGTCTTGCAGTTCAGACTCGGAGCGAGCTCGATGACGTCCCCGTTGCGAAGGAGTTTAGCAAGCTTGGCGCGACGCTCGCGGTACGGCTTGCGCGTGTAGTCCTCGCCGTCGAGTTCGAGGAGTTCGAAGCAGAAGAGTTTCAGGGGCAGTTCGCTCGCCTTCTCCGCGACGCCGTGCTTGCGCTTGCGCTGCATGGTTTCCTGAAAAGGCAGAAACGTTCCCGTTTCCTCACTGTACGCAATCGCCTCGCCCTCCAAAATCGCGTCCTTCGCGGAGAGTTGTTTCTGGATTCCCGCGACTAAGTCGGGAAACATGGGCGTCACGCGCTCTTGGCGACGCGAATAAATCTCCACCTTCTTGCCCTGCACGTGGACTTGCACGCGAAAGCCGTCGAACTTGCCTTCCACCGCGCACTCGCCCAACTTTTCAACAATATCGGTCGCCGTGTTGAGGCGCTCCGCCAGCGCGGGACGAATCGGGTTAAACGGCGCGGGCGCGAGGCGTTCGACGGCGGGCAAGCCGTCGCGGTAAAGGATTTCCGCCACGCCGCCTAAGTCCGAGCGCAAGTTGTACGCGCGCTCAATGACTTCGCGGCAGCTCTTGTCGCCCTTCTGCACGTACGAGAGCGCGTCCACAAGGGTGGCGTCCCCGACGCCGAGGCGCATGCGGCCCGTCACGAACCGAACAATCACGCGCCCCTCGAGGGGGGAGGCGTTGGAAAGGAGTTCGGCGAGCATTTTGATTTTGAGGTCTTGGCTGCCGGAGCCGGAGGCGGTCGCGATTTTGTAAAAGTTTTGGTACACTTTCTCCGCGCTCAACACCTGGCTGCGAAGCGTGCGCTGAATTTTCTTTTCGAGCAGTTTCTCGACCGCGAGAGAGAGGTCGCCCTCTTTGCGGTAAAGCGCCTCGATTTCTTTTTTCGTCTTACCGACGACGAGCGAGACGCTCTGCTCGCACAACTTGTCCCCCATCCCGAGCTCTACGCCCGTGAACGGCGGCAGAACGATGCCTTGGCAGAGATAAATGACGTGACGAATTTCGCTAGCCTTAACGCCCTTGAGGAGGACGGCGAGCTGACTCGTCATTTCCAGGCGCGACGCCGTCTTCTCCAACGAGTCAAACACGACCGCCAAAGCTACGAACTCCATGAAAAACCTAACGCGGCGACGCGTTAAAAAGAAGCACGCCAACGCCAGGCAACCCGCTGTCCGCTTAAAGTGGTTTGCGGTCAGAAAGACGCCAAGCGAGTCTTCCCTTCTAGCACTACTTTTTAAGTTTCTTTTGTGAGACTGCCTTTGGTGAGGAAGACGTGGCGTTGGAGTCCCTTGGGACGGTGGCGCTTGAGTCGGGGCAGCACGCGTGCCTGGCGGTGAAGGGCAAAAAGCTGGCGGTCGCCAACCTGAGCGGCAAGTTTTTCGCGCTCGACAACGCGTGCACGCACGCGGGGGGTCCGTTGTGCGAAGGCAAACTCGGCGAGAAGGACGCGTTCAGCGTGACGTGTCCTTGGCACGGTTCGCAATTCGATTATCGGAACGGTAAGGTGTTGCGTGGTCCCGCGTTAAAGCCTGTGAAGAGTTACGCGATGAAAGAGAAGGGCGGAGAGTTGTTCGTCGAAATCTAGGTGAATTGTTCATGGTGAAAAAAGCGGGTTTTGATCCTCTCGAGCCTTTTGCGAGCAAAAAGCTTCTTCGCGAGGTTTTGGCTGAGTTCAAAAAATTCGAGTATAAACTTTATGGCCGTATTCCGCTCAAGTTTCACCGCGGCAAGCCCGCGCTCTATGAGTTCGACCTCAATTTGGGTTTGGTGCACTTCACTGAACTCGACTTTCAGCGCTTGAGCGCCATTTTTGCGCGCATCAACAAAAAGTGGGGGACGCAAATGACGTTCTGTATCTACCCCTCCAAACAAAAATTCCGCGACATCGTCATCAACGTGCGCGGCTCCCCTAAAGCTCCCTCCGAAGTCGACTAGAAGCTGCGCTGAGCCGTTTCTCTCGCTCGCCTCCCGGTTCTCTCTATTCTCGCGCGCTTTTCGCGCGCGCATCAGTCGCTATCAGCTTCCTCATCACTCCTTGCGGAGTTCGGCGGTTGTTCCTGATTCATCACTAACCCTTATTGGCGTCGTCGGCGAATTTAAAAGGTGGTTTGGATTCGTCGTTCTGTTTGGTGGTTGCTATGGCTCGCTTTCG
>JBBILJ010000039.1:8035-9627 GCA_037444945.1 Microcaldota archaeon
ACGGCTTTAACGTGAAACGTAAGTGCCTTCTTGTGCGCCTTGACCTCGACACGGAAGTCAAGGACGGCGTGCCGCAAGACCACCCGCGTCTGCAAGCCAGCGCGCGCACCCTTCAACTCCTCCACGAAAAAGACGCGCGAGTCATCGCGCTGGGTCATCAAGGTCGGCCGGGCAAGAACGACTTCACGACGCTGAAAACCCACGCCGAAATCCTCTCAACCCACGCCGCATTCCCCATTCAATACGTTCCCCAAGTTTTTGGCGAGCAAGTAAACGCTGCCGCGGCCGCGATGAAGGACGGCGACTGCATCCTGGTTGAAAACATGCGTCAATTCCCGCACGAAATGGACGACTTACCGCCTTCAGAGCACGCGCAAAGCGACCTCGTGAAAGGATTGCAACCACTCGCGGACGCCTACATCAACGACGCGTTCGCCGTCTCGCACCGCTCACACGCTTCAATCGTCGGCTTCTACCAACTCCCCTGCCTCGCCGGCCCCAACCTCGCCTCCGAAGTCGACGGCGTCGAACGCGCCTCCCTGCACGCCGAGCGGCCCTACGTTTTCTTTTTCGGCGGACTGAAAATCTTTGACTACTTTCCCTTGATGGAGAAATTCCTCGCCGAGAATCGAGTCGACTCCATTCTGGCGGCCGGCGCGCTGGGTCACCTCGTCCTCTTAGCGCAGGGCGTCGAGTTGGGCGGCACGCTTGTCTCGCTGCAAAAAACGGACTCCCTAGCCAAGGAGAAACTCCTCGACCTCCTCCCCAAAGTCAAAACCCTGATGGAAAAGTATCCCGGCAAGCTCGTCGGCCCCCTCGACGTCGCAATCGAAACGGAAGGTGCGCGCAAGGAAATTCCGGTTTCATCGCTGCCGGTCGCAGAAGAAATTTTTGACGTCGGCGCGCAAACCGCCGCGAACTACGAACAAATTTTGGGCGCAGCAAAAACCGTGTTCGTCAAAGGACCCGCCGGCTTTTACGAGAAAACCGGTTTCAACTGGGGTTCGCGCGAGCTCTTTAATTTCATCGCGAACTCGCCCGCCTTCACCCTCGTCGGCGGCGGCTCCAGCTCCGACCTCGCCTTCGACCTCGACTTACAAGACAAATTCTCACACGTTAGCTTGGCGGGCGGAGCCACCCTTTTGCTCCTCGCGGGCGAAAAACTCCCCGGTTTGCAAGTTCTCGAAGAGAGTGCCCAGCGAACGCTTTAAGAACCTTTTTTTTTTCAACGCAGCGGCTAGCGCAATTATTCCGAGGGAAAAAAAGAGAGAATGGGGGCGAAAAAACGCCCCCAACGGGGAAAAGGGGTTTACCCGTTTTGGGCGACTTCGTACAACGCTTTGAGGGCGACGATGCCCGCGGCGGGAGCCACGAACACTTGCACATAGCCCAGAATCGCCGGGAAGAATGTGCCGAGCGCCGGAATCAACAACAATACGCCCGCGAGACTGGCGGACGCGACGAGGAAGGCGATGGTCGCGATGAGGAACGTCACGACTTCCTTATCCGTGATGTTGAGTAAGCCGACGATGAGGCCGAGAATGCCGAGAATCATGACGGCCGTCCCGTTGCTCGCACCCCAAAAGATGCCG
>JBBILJ010000040.1:0-8606 GCA_037444945.1 Microcaldota archaeon
GCACCCAAATTCGTTTTCCGCTCCGGCACCCAAATCCTCAATCAAATCAACCTGCCCCCAATTTCGCAGCAAAACAACCCCGCTGCCTTAGCGGTGTACAACTTCACGTGCAACGCCGCGTACACGTGCGCGCCCGGCGACTCCGCGTGCGTCGGCAACGCCACCTTCCTCGGCCTGCCCGTGGAGGGAAGCAACGGCACCGTCACGTGTGACTGCACCGCCCTCTCCAAGACGCTCGGCACCAACGCGCAATCCTGTAGCGGCCTCCTCGCGTGCTCGAACGCGTGCGCCCCGCCCACCTGCGATCCCGCGTGCCGCGGCGGCGTCAAGAACGAAATCCAGTGCGCGCCCGTGGAGCGCTACCTCAACACCACGCCCCTCGACGTGCGCACCCTCACTCTTCCCGTTCCCGAAGGCGCCGTCCCTTACCCCTTCGCGTGGTTCAACACCGAAATGCAGAACCGCCCCTTCACCTACCACCTCCCCATCCGCGTCGGAGCTGGATGCGCGGGTGAAACCTGCCTCACCAGTCTCGGCGGCATCACGCTCACCAACCACTGCCCCGACCCCCGCGCCATGCCGCTCACGACCGAAGTCTACGCGCGCGGCGTCACCGCCATGGATCAGTACTGCGCCGCCGGCTACTGCGCGATCAACGGCGGCTACTCCACCCACTCCCAACTCCTCACTCATGGAACAGGTCTCTGGCTCGACAAAGGCTGCTACACGGGCTGCGCCGCCGGGTGCGGGTGTCAAGGCAGTCACGCTGGCGGCGCCGCCTGCGGCCGCAGCCGACCCTTCGACGCCAACACCTTAGACGTTGGGTATTACGACATCGCGTTCACGTACAGCGGTTCGGGCGACCCGCGCGACGACGCCAATTGGGCCGTCCA
This sequence comes from Microcaldota archaeon, assembly GCA_037444945.1. Taxonomy (GTDB): domain Archaea; phylum Micrarchaeota; class Micrarchaeia; order Norongarragalinales; family JBBILJ01; genus JBBILJ01. The sequence goes on from JBBILJ010000040.1 coordinate 894, forward strand.
AGGCGCACCCCTGACTTGGACGCCGGACGCGCGCGGCTCTTGGCAGCAACCCGACGCGTGCTCGTCCCAACCTCAACTCTTGTGCAACGCGATTTTCGGCCGCCTCGTCGCCGCCTACGACGTCACGCGCAGCGGTGGGTGCGGTGACACGGGTCCCGTCGGTCACCTTAACTCGAACGGGCAATGCATCGTGGCCGGCCAAGACGTTTGGACTTCTTGAGATTCCTAGCGCTCGCGAAAAGCCTTTAAGGCTCGCGTTCTCTCTACCCTACGAATTCATATGCCTGCCGAAAAACCGCCGCACCCCGCACGCGAGTCGTTCACGCCCGACGCGCGCGCCAGCTACCCCGAAGCCGTCGGCTACCTCCTCGGCACCTACTTCAACTCCCTGCGCGAACACGCCGACGACCGAGGCGTCTATCTTCGCTTCTCTGCCCCAAACGAAAACCTCGCCGACGCGGTTCACCGCCACCTCTCCCGCGTCCTCCCCCCAAACTCCCTCGAGAAAGGCACCCTTGGTGCGGGTGAGCACCGACAATACTGGGTACGCGTCGAGTCCCCCGCTCTCTCCTCCTTTCTCTCGAGCGCCACGCGCAACGCGTCCAGCGTCCCGCGCGCACACCTCGATAGTCCCCAAGCTCGCCTTGGTTTTTTGCGGGCCCTCGCTGACAACTACGGTAAACCCATCGCGGTCAACCGCAAAGTCGTCGTCTTACTAGACCGTCTCCCGACCCGCGAGGTCGCGGACTTCGCCGCTTCCGTCCTCAACGAAAACAAGATTGACTTCGCCGCCGCTACCCTTACCCACGAAGTTTCCCACGAAAAACTAAGCCCTGCCGTAATCCGCATCTCGGAGCACGACGCCGCGCGCTTTAGCAACCTCGTGGGTTTTCGCGACAGCGAAAAACAACGAACCCTTGACGACGCCCTCGCCCCCCCAACCCGCGTCTGCACTTCAATCCCTCGGCTCTACTTCCGCTCCCACTAAACAAAAATTTGAGCCCCTTCGCACGCCTTTGTCCAAAAGCAAAGTTTCCCAACGGCAAACCCGCCGCGGCCGCCCCCCTGGGAGCGCGCGCGCGAAACCCTTTGCCGAACCCGTTCCCGAAGCCGCCACTGCTCGACGGTCCCTTCCCGAAAAACAGTCGCTAAAACTTTCTGACGTGCAGCGGCGGCTCGACGATCAACTCGTCGAAGCCACCAAAGGCGTTTCTCTCCCTGAAACTCTCGCTAAAATCAAGCGCCTTCACGGCGAAGGCGCCAATATCAACGCGGTGGGGCACCTCAACCGCTCCGCCCTTCATGAAGCCGTCAGCAAGGGGCGCGAACCCATCGTCCAACTCCTCCTCAAACTTGGCGCCGACCCTAACCACCTAGACAGCCTCAAAAACACGCCCCTCCACCAAGCCGCCTGGAAGGGCCACGCCGGCATCACGCGCCTCCTCCTAGAGCACGGCGCAAAAATCGACGCCAAAAACAAGAACGGGCATACGCCCATTACCATCGCCCAACTCGCCGCCGCCAGGTCCGGCTTTGACCTGGCCACGCTTGAACTCCTACGGACGCTCCCAAAAGCGCGGAAAAACCCGCGCCGCTTTACTCCTCGTTGAGAATGATTTTCTTCGTCATCCCGAACGGGAACGACTTCACGACCTTCTTGCCCTCCAAGCGCTTGAGTACGCGGTATGTTTTGACGGCGGAAAAGCCCGTGCTCGAGGACAACTGCTTTTGCGTGGCTTCCCCGTCCGCCTTCACTAGTTCGTCGTAAAGCGTCTTCTCTTCCGCCGTGAGGAGCGAGGAAATCACGAACTTCTTTGTTTCCAGGTTGTCCTTGTGTCGCAAGTGCCGCAGCAACAGTACGCCGTTGGCGAGGAGAAATACCCCCGTTAGCAGCACGCCGAGGGATTGCAGCGAAAAAACGGCCGAAAAGGGGTCGAGCTCGCCCCGCAAGCCGCCCGGCGCCGCCGGAGGAGCCGTGAAATTGGCCACCATGCTTGACGCGTTGGAAACATTATCGAGAAAACGCACTTCGCGCGGAAAAATGGGGAGAAACTCGTGACGCCAGAACGCGAAGTACGCGAACGCGAGGTAGGTGATGACGAGAAAGCCGCCGTAAATCAGCGACACGTATGCTGCCGAGCGCAACAGCTTGAAGTCCTTCGGGTTCGCCATAATTATTTCAACTCACTACAAGCCGCCGACTTAACGACCCCCAAATCATTTCAATTCATTACTTATTACGGGTTATTTCACAATACCCATATATATCATTACTTCCATTTAAAGTTGTTTGTTTACAACCGCCCAAGCCGCGGAAGTCGACCACGCCCGTGAACGCCATGACCGAAAAGTCGAACGCGAACACCAAGATCCAGAGCGCGCGCGCGTCGCGCGAAAAGCGAATCGTCGTCTCCCTCGAGTCCGTAATCAAAGAGTACGCCCTGGGCGAGCGCAAGCTGCGCGTCCTCAACGAGCTCTCCCTCGCCGTGCACGCCGGAGAATTCGTCGCCATCATGGGACCCTCCGGCAGCGGCAAAAGCACGCTCCTACAAATGATTGGCTGCCTCGACCGCCCCACGAGCGGCCGCGTCTTCATCGACGGGGAAGACGTCTCCACGCTCTCCTCCGACAACCTCGCCGACGTGCGCAGCCAAAAAATCGGCTTCGTATTCCAAGCCTTCAACCTCCTCCCCGGCCTCACCGCCCTCGAAAACGTGGAAATCGCGCTCTCCATCCGCGAATTCGGCCAACGCGAGCGCACCGAACGCGCCCGCGACCTCCTCCACCGCGTCGGTTTGGAGGAACGCGAAAATCACCACCCCAATGAACTCAGCGGCGGCGAGAAGCAACGGGTCGCCATCGCGCGCGCCCTCGCCAACGACCCGGAGTTCCTGCTCGCCGACGAGCCCACGGGTAATCTTGACTCACAGAGCGGGGAGGACGTCATGGCGCTCATTCACGGGCTGTGGAAGAACGGGGCGACAATCGTTATGGTCACTCACGAGCCCGTCGTCGCGCAGTACAGTCAGCGCATCATTCACATCCGAGACGGCCGCGTCGAGGCCGAAGAATCCCCCTCCCGACACTTCCTCCACGAGCACAAAGAATTCAAATTGAAAGCCAAATGGTGAAACCCCTCATGACCTCGATACTACAAAGAAGCCCCCGCGCGCCCACCTTCGCCCTCTTCGCCCTCCTCGCGCTCTTTTCCACCCCGGTTCTCGCCGCGACGTTCAACGTAACGAGCGGCATCGGGACGCCGGACTCCGGCTTCGCCATCACGAATTATCAGCAAACCCCGGACCGCATCTACCCCGGCGACCAAGTCCGCCTCCAATTCTTGGTGGGCACCACGCAACTGGCGACCGCTTCGAACGTGCGCCTCAGCGTCCTTACGCCGTTCGTGGCGACCGCGAACGAGTTCGGCCTCGGCGACATCCAGCCTGGTTCCCCCGCCCCCGTCACGGTAGACTTCACGGTGCCCGACACCACTAAGCCCGGCTCGTACTACGTGTTCGCGTACGCCGCCGCGCACGGCACGCCGCAAACCCAAGTCGCGGAAATCCCGCTCACCATCAACGAGCCCGTCCTCTCGAACGCCCTCATGGCACGCATTGGCACTTTTCCCGCCGCGTACGCAGGCGAGAGCGTGGAGGTTCCCATCAAAATCACGAACGTCGGCTCGCTTCCCGCCCAAGACGTCGTCATACGCGTGGTATTCGGCTCCGGCAACGCCCTCACGCCCTTAAGCACGGACCGCGCCTACATCGCCTCCATTGACGCGAACCAAACCGTGAACACCACGTTCAGCATCGGCGTGAACGCGCAAGCCTCTGCGGGCTTTTACCCCCTTACGCTCTTGCTGTACTACAACGTCGACAAAGTCGCGCAACCCACCGTCAACCAAACCTTTGGTCTGCAAACCCTCTCGAAAACCGGCTTGCTCCTCACCCTCGACCGCCCCACCGTCAGCAACGGCACCACGACGATGCTCGTCACCGTCGCGAACGTTGGCGACACGGCGGTGCGCGGCGTCTACGTCACCGCGTCCTCCAATGATTATTCGTTCTCGACAACGCCCGAAAAATTCGTTGGCACCCTCAACCTCGACGACTCCGCCACTCTCTCCCTCACCGCGACGCCGAAAAACGGTGCGGCCGGCACCCTGCACGTCACGGTGACGTACAAGGACGCCCTCAACATCGAGCACACGCAAAATCAAGACTTCACCGCCGACTCAACGACTGCCGCTGCAAGCAACCTCCCCAACGGTGCCGCGAAGGGGCAACGCTTCGGCAACCGCAACGGCAACTCGAGCCTGCCGTTCGGTCTCTCCCTTCTTGAAATCATCCTCGGCGTCGCCCTCCTCATCGCCGCCTACCTCGCCTACAAGTGGCACCAAAAACGCAAAACAACCAAAAACAAAACCCACCTGCCCACTCCAACACAACCCAAACCCTAAAGACTAACCCCCCCTATGAAGCTCGCCGACGTCGCCGCTCTCGCGCTCAGCGGCCTGCGCCACCAAAAACTCCGATCTTGGCTCACCATCCTCGGCATCGTGATAGCGGTCGCCAGCATCGTGACCCTCATTTCGCTCGCCAACGGCGTCAACGCTCAAGTCAACTCCCGACTCAACCGCCTCGGCAGCGACATCATCACGATTACACCAGGCTTCAACCAAGCCACCCGGGCTGGTGGCGGAGGCGGATTCTCTTTCGCGTTCATCGGCGGCGGAGGCGGGGGCGGACCCCCCGGCGGTGAATTCGGTGGAGGCTTCGGGAACCTCAACCGCCAAGCCAAAGACCTCACGTTCAGCGAAGCCACGGACCTCTCCCGCATCGATGGTGTCGCCGCCATTGATGCCCGTATTTCGGGCCGCGAAAAGTCGACGTTTAAGGGCATGAATGCGACGCTGCAGCTTACCGGCGTCGACCCCGCTGCTTTTAACGAAATGAACACGGCCAGCCTTCTCGATGGGCGCCTGCTGAACCCGAACGATCGTTATTCCGCTCTTCTGGGTTATCGCGTCGCGCAAAACACGTTCGCGGGTCAGGACTTGCTTAACCGTCAAATCGTGATTGGGAATTACTCGTTTCGCGTCGTCGGCATCCTTAACCAAAGCTCGGGCTCCAGCGTCACGAGCGACAACGCCGTCTATATCCCCATCGATACCGCCAAAATCGTCCTCAACCAAACCCAGAGCGCGGATCATTTCATCGTGAAAGCCGCCGCGAACCGGAACCCGGACGACGTCGCCACCTCGCTGCAAAATGCGCTCCTCGAACTCCACCGCGTGAGCGCCGACAACCCCGACTTTACAATCACGACCGCCTCGTTCTTCCAGTCAACGGTCTCCGCCATTACCGGCACCCTCTCCCTGTTCCTCGGCGGCATCGCCGCGATTTCGCTGCTCGTTGGCGCCATCGGCGTCGCGAACACCATGTTTATGAGCGTGCTCGAGCGCACCAAGGAAATCGGAGTCCTCAAAGCACTCGGCATGAAGGACAACGAAGTCACCGTTCTCTTCCTCGTCGAAGCTGCCGCCATCGGCTTCGCGGGAGGCTTCATCGGCATCCTCCTCGCCCTCGCCACCGGCCAAATCCTTACCTTTTTCAGCATCCCCACTGCCGCGACTCCGGACTTGCTCGCCGGCAGCCTCCTCTTCTCCGCTATCATCGGCATCGTGAGCGGCGCCATCCCCGCCCGCCAAGCCGCCAAACTTCAACCCGTCGAAGCGCTGCGCTACGAATAAAAAACGAACGTGAATCGCATGACTTTCCCCAAACTCGCCGTTCCCGTCCTCCTTGCAGTCCTCGTGCTCGCGGGTTGCCTCGCGTCCGACTTCAATCAACCAAACACGAACGCGACCGGTGCGCAATTCGGCAACCACTCGCGGTCCGGCGGGTTTGCGAACCTCACGTCTGAGCAGCGACAACAATTCGAAGCCCAACGCCTCCAACAAGCCCTTGCCGCGTGCAGCGGCAAAAACGAAGGTGACGCGTGCACTTTCCAAAGCCAGTTCGGCAACCAGACGCGAACCCTAAACGGTACCTATCAAACCAACACCAACGGCACCCTCTGCCTCTCCACCCGCAACCAAACCCGCGGCCCACCGAGCACCCCGCAAGCCTACGGCTAACGATTCACAACAAATCATCCGCGCCGCTAACCGCCGAGCTTTTCGCGCATCTTCTTGTCCCAGCCAAACGGGAGCGGCAACTCGCCCAAGTTCGCCATCCACGCCAAGCCGAGCGCGGCGAGGACGATGCCCCACCACAACTGCCCGTAGAGAATCAACACGACGCCGCCCGCGATGAGTAACTCGTCGAGTAACTCCACGTTCTCCGTTAAACCCGCCAATAAATCCAACATGCCCATCATTCACCCGCGGATATTCGGCCGCCCCGACTTTTCCCGCAAGCAAAGACTCGCGCGAAGAGGTTAGCCGAAAAGCGAGGCAAACATGACGCCAAAGGGGGATATATACCGGTGTGAGGAGCGAGAGAACGCTCGCAACGCAAAAAATTAAGAATACCTCTTAGTTAGCCCGATATTCCCCATAAATCAACCGCTTTTCAAACCCCCTAGAGTGTGGACGGCCAAATTAAAGCCATAAATTCTTTGCGGTTGAATGGTTACTCATGATTCGCGGAGGCAAGGGCGGTCGGACGCCGCTTCGACACGGGCTTCGTTTTGAGAAGCGGACGGATTTTGCGAGCGTGATTTCTCGCGTCAAGGGTTACTCGGTGGATGGCGACACAGTTCGTTTTCGGGGCAAGGATGTCGCGCGCCTGTACAAGAAGAACAAGCTTTACACTAATCTCTTAGAGCCGACGGGTGTGAAGTTCGAGAGACTGGTTTCGAAGCGTTTGTTGCCGGACGACGCCGTGCTGGTTTTGGTTAACAAGACGCTCTTCATCGTGGAAGTCAAATTTCAGACCGTGGCGGGTTCGGTGGACGAGAAACTGCAAACCTGCGACTTCAAACTCAAACAATACCGTAAGATCGTCGCAGCGCTAAAACTCAACGTCAAATACGTTTACGTCCTGAACGACTGGTTCCGCAAGAAAGAGTACGGGGACGTGTTGGCGTACATTAAGTCAGTGGGTTGCGACTATTTCTTCAACGAGCTTCCGCTGGATTACCTTGGGCTCCCAGTTCCGCACAACTAGTTCCCGGATTTTGCCGCGCTTGTCGCCTTTACAGTTAATCGCGCGACTCGCAAACACGACTTGCGGTTCGAATTCAGCGTACAAGTCGGCGATGAAGTCGGAGTGCGAGTTACTCAAGAGAATGAAGCACCCGCGCGCGTCGAGCGCTTTCACGGTCCGGTAAAGCCTTTTCTGGTCGTCTTCCGTGAAGTTGTCTTGCGTATAAGCCGTGAAGTTCGAGGTTTTCGAGACGGGAAAATAGGGCGGGTCAAAGTAAACCAGGTCGCCTTTTCGCGCGTTCTTTAACACGAGGGTGAAGTCGCCGCAGAAGAGCTCGTCTTTTTGCAGGGCGCGATGCGCGAGCAAAAGGTTTTTGCTATCCAGAATTTTGGGGTTGGCGTATTTGCCGAAGGGGACGTTGAAGTCGCCTTTCGAGTTGACGCGGTACAAGCCGTTGAACGCTGTTTTGTTGAGGTAGAGAAAGCGCGCCGCCCGCTTCACGGCCGTCGCGGGCTTGGAGGCACGGATTCGGTAGTATGCTACTTCGTCGTTCGCGTAC
>JBBILJ010000040.1:8616-9342 GCA_037444945.1 Microcaldota archaeon
CATCAAGTCGAAGACGGCGGTCTTGACGACGGTGTACGCGTTGACGAGTTCCGCGTTCGAATCCCCTAAGTACGCTTTCTTGATTTTGTTGCGTGATTCGAGCGCGAAAAACAAGGCGCCTCCGCCAAGGAAAGGCTCGTGGTAATTAGCGAAGTCGGGCAGTCCCAGCATGAGTTCGTCGAGGAGCTGGCGCTTGCCTCCCGCCCACTTGACGAAGGGCTTGGCTTCAGCACCAAAAGCAAACATGCTAGTCACTATCCGCGAAAGAGTTCGTTGGAGCCATATAAATACGCACAACCCGCCCCCCTTCCAGTGCTGTTGCTAAGGGGTTTTGGGTGTTCTTCGTCGTTGATTTGTTGGGCGATTTTTTGGATGATGAGTTCTTGGATTCGGGGGTCTTGGAGGGCGGCGAGTTCGCGCGCGATGCGTTGCTCGTAACCGTAGATGTCGAGGTTGGACGCCATGGTTTTCCCGAACACCCTGAAATGTCGGGATATAAGAAGAACCGTCTTTGGCTTCCGCACCCGAATTGACAGGGCACTCGCTACTCCAGGCGTAGTGCTCTAGCCGGGATTTGAACCCGGGTCGACGGCTTGAAAGGCCGTAATCCTTGACCGGTCTAGACGACTAGAGCCCCCAAAAAATAATTCGGGTTGCAAGGCTTTAGGGTCGGGGGTCTTTTTTACTCCTTTCTTTTCCGTCGATGGGCCAATCGTTCTCGTCGTC
>JBBILJ010000041.1:0-8873 GCA_037444945.1 Microcaldota archaeon
TGCGTGAACGGCACCCTATCCCCAATTTCCACTTTCGCGGACCCGTGCTTGATGCATCAAGGGACTCCCACGCCGACGCAAAACCGAGTCGAGAACGGTTTTTGTCTCTCCAATCCAAGCATTTACTTCATTGGAACGAATTACGTGGAAGCGAGCACGCCCGACACGATTAACAGCCTCGCCGTGGACGTGAGTCCCGGCGTCGCGCTCTTGAACAACCAAAAAGCGAGTTACGGGTCGGGTCACGGTCTCGTGCTCGGCGAAGACCAAAACGTTGGGACGACGATTTACCTTTACGTTGACGCGAATAACCCCAGCAACGGTTACCGCCTTAGTTACAACGAATTGCTTACGCAACCCAACTTCGTTTACATCGGCAAAGCGTACGTCGGCAAGTCGCTTGGAACCCTCACGCACTGGAGCGGCCGAAAACTCACCGGCGGCGCCATCACGAGCGTGGAGAGCGCCAACCCTGAGTGCGCCACCCAGCCCGCCCCCACTCCCTGCAAGGGCGCGCTTGCGGGTTACGCGCCCAACATGCGCGTTGGGGACGTGTTGAACGCGAACAGCGTCACGATCACCCTCAAGGAATTCACGACGGCCGGTCCGGACGCGCACGCGACCTTCAAGCTCGTAAACCGCAACGGCGAAGAAGCCCAAGTGACGACGAGTGAAGGGGCGTGTGCGGAACCGGTTTTCGGCGTCACCCTCAAAGCCTTCAACTTCGGCACGCTTTCGCCGAGCTTCGTGGAAGTCTTCGCGTACACCGCCGGTCCGCAACCCACGCCGACCCCGACGCCCCCGACTCCCGGGTTTTGCGGGAACGCGAAAGGGGACGGCACGTGGACGCTCTGCCAAAACGCGAGCGTCACGATTCCACTGCCGAACGGGGGGACAGGCGGAATTGAATTCAATGACGCGGGGTACCAGCAAACGGAGTGCTTCAAGGCGCCCTGCAACCCCGCCTTGAAAGCCACGTTCGCGGTTTCCTACGAGGCGCCGCCAAACCTCACCCTCGAAAAAGTGTCGCTTCCCGTTGGGGGCTCCTACCAAGGCAACGGCTTCTACTTCACCGTGAACAATATTCAAGCCACCCCGTACTGCCCCCCCAACCAGATGTGCCCGATGCTGTACGTTCAACCGCGCGCCACGATTACCGTGACGAGCACGGGAAGCGTTTCGCCGACCCCGACGGTTGCGCCTTTCGAAGGCTTCGCGAAGTCGTTCTCGCCGGGGTGGAACTTGTTCAGCTTGCCGCGGTACCGCCAGTACTTGCTCGGAGCGCCGTGCCCCGCGCTTGAGGACGGCTCCACGCGGTGCCCGGCGCCCGTGCAGCAAGCCGTGATTCTCTCCAACTCGTGCGATTCCTCGCCCGTTTTTCACTACGACGCGGCGACGAAGCAGTACCAAAAAACGGCGCTCACCGACACCAAGCCCGGCCTGGGTTACTGGATGCGCGCCTCCAAAGCGTGTACGGTGCGGTTCGGCGGCGAGCAGGGCGTCTCCCTTGACGGCGTGCAACTTCAAGCGGGCTGGAACCAACTCGGGGCTCCAACCGAGCCGTACTCGATTCAAGGCGTCAACGCGGTCGGCACGGAAATCCAGCAAGTGAACCCCAACATCAAGATTTTGGCGCGCCCGTCCACGCAAACGCCCGCGCCGAACCAGAGCGGGGGCGGGTTTGCGGCCGCTGCGCCCCTCGAGCCGCCGATTGCGCGCCCCGTGGTTGGGGTGCCGTGGTCGAGCGTGAAAGGCTCGTGCGAGGCGGTCAGTGGACCGTGGAGTTACGACACGGCGAGCCGCCACTACAGTAAAGCGAACCTGCTTAAACCCAGCGAAGGGTACTGGGTGAAAGTCGCGGCGGACTGCACGCTAGGGGCAGCAGGCGAGACAGGCATCCCGCCCCTCCCACAGTAAGAGAGAAGGCGAAGTGAAAAAAAAGGAAAGAAGGGAAGGGTTTTAGCAGCAGCTGCAACCCTTCTTTTTCGCTTTGGCTTTGGTTTTCTTTGCAGGCATCAGGAAATGCACCCTGACGCGATTCAATGCAATCGCGCTTTTTAAGAGTTCTTTTAGCGTGAGCCGCGTTTGGCTTCGGCGGCGCGGACGCGTTCTTGCGCGATGCGCAAAGCGGCTTGGCGGGGCGAAATTTTTTCGCTTTCCGCGCGCTCGAGGACGAGTTTAGTGTTGCGAACGATTTTTTCGCGCACCAAATCAAACATTTGATCCGACGTGAAGTGGCGGGTTTCCGCGTAACTCGAAATCACGCCGCCTGCGTTCGCCAAAAAGTCGGGCACGACGAGGACGCCGCGCGCTCCCAGTTCTTCCTCGATGCGCTCCGAAATCGGGATGTTGGCGGCCTCCACGATGACTCTCGCTTTCACGCCGCCCTTGTTAGCATCCGTGATGACGTCGGGACGCGCGCCCGGAATAAGGACGTCAACGGGGAGCGCGAACAAGTCTTTCCCCGGAAGGCGCTTGGCGCTCTCGTAGGAAGTCACGGTGCCGGTTTTTTCTTTCGCCGCGAGGAGTTTTTCGTAATCAAGGCCGTTCGCGTCGTACACGGCGCCCTTGGAGTCAGAGACGGCCACTATTTTCGCACCGCTCTGGGCGAGGTCTTTCGCCGTAAAGGTGCCCACGTTGCCGAAACCTTCAATCGCGACGCTCGCCGTTTTCTCGTCGAGGCCGGCGTGCCGCATGGCGACGATTGCGCTCTGCGCGACGCCGAAACCGGTGCTGCCGAGCTCGTGCGGCAAACCCCCAATCGAGGCGGGCTTACCGGTCGCCGCGTCCGGGGTGCCGGCCGCGTCCGCGAAGGCCGCCATGTCGAACTCGTTCGTATTCATGTCGGGCCCCCCGATGTAGAGTTCGGGAATGAGGGGTTTGAGGAGGCGCGCGAAGGCGCGCATGAATTCGTCCTTATTCACGGCGCGGGGGTCGGCGCGGATACCGGCCTTGGCGCCGCCGAAGGGGAGGTCGGCGAGCGCGTTCTTCCACGTCATCGCACGGGCCAGACGCGCGATTTCGTTTAGCGTCAGGTCGGGTAGAAAACGGATGCCGCCTTTGCCGGGTCCGCGCGCGGTGTTGTCGATGACGACGGCGCCTTGCAAGCCGAGGTGCGGCTCGGAAACAACGAGGACGCGTTCGGGTCCCCATTCGTCGAAAGTGATTCCGCTTTCTTCGAGCATAAGTTTCGCTGCACCCTGAATGAAGTTGAGGAGTGTCAGGGGGTGAACGCTAAAAAACCCTGTCCCCCAAAAGAATGGAGTGTTGTTGAATTCATGGCGTGCCTCTTCTGCGAATTGCAGCACAACGCGGGCGACGTTTTGTACGAGAACGACGCGTTTTACGCGGTGTACGACATCCGCCCCGTTAGTCCCGGTCACGCCCTCGTGATTGCGAAAAAGCACATTAACTCGTTTTTTGACCTCGACGCCCCCCTCGCGCCGTTACTCCTTGACGCGCTGAGCGGCACGCGCAAAAAAATTGATGAAAAGTACGGGCCGGCGGCGTACAATATTGGCGTTAATGATGGCAGCGAGGCGGGGCGCGTTATTCCTCACCTTCATGTTCACCTTATTCCGCGCTACGCGGGCGAGCACGGTAAAGGCATTGAAATCGCGATGAAGCAAGGCGGAAGCGTGAGAACCGCCGTAAATGGGTAATTTGTCCATGAAAAAACTTGAATGGGTGGCGGTCGGCTTTGTCCTTCTCGCCTTTCTCCTCGGCGCGGTTCTCTACCCGCAACTGCCGGACCAGTTCGCGACGCATTGGAATGCTCAAGGCATCGTGAACGGGTGGATGCCGAAATTTGCGGGCGTTTTCCTCCTGCCCGTCATTACTCTCCTCATCATCGGTCTCTTTTTCGCGATTCCCTCCATCGACCCGCTGAGGAAGAACATTGAGAAATTCCGCCGTTACTATGACGCGTTCATCATTGTGCTCGCGCTCTTCTTCCTCTATGTTTACGTCCTCATGCTCCTCTACAACTTGGGACGCCCGATACCGAACTTTGGCGGCATGCTTCTGCCCGCCTTCGCCCTTCTCTTCTACGTGATTGGCGTCATGTTTGAGCTCTCGTACCGCAGCTGGTTCATCGGCGTCCGCACGCCGTGGGCGATGAGTAGCGACTCGAATTGGCGCCAAACTCACGATTTGGCCGGCACTCTCTTCAAAGCCGCCGCTTGCATTAGCTTCCTCGGTCTGCTCTGGCCCGCACAAGCGATTTGGTTCGTCCTCGTGCCCGCTCTGGCTGCCGCCCTGATCTCTGCTGTCTACTCTTACAGCCTCTATCACCGAGAGGAACAAAAGGGGGAGCACGGAACGCGCGCAAAAAGGGGGCGGGCTAAAGCGCGCAAACGCTGAGCGCGTTTGCCGCCACTGGGAGGCACTGGCAGCCACCCCTCGTTTTGAGTTATAAGCCTGATTGCGGCAAGTGGTGCCGCATGGAGCGCCCGGCTCGGGAGCGGTTCGTGCTGCACGTCGACTTGGACGCTTTCTTTGCGCAAGTCGAGCAACGCGACCACCCCGAGTGGCGGGGCAAACCCGTCGTGGTGGGCGCCGACCCGCAGGAAGGAAGGGGTCGGGGAGTGGTTTCAACGGCTAGCTACGAGGCGCGAGCCTTCGGCGTGGGGAGCGGGATGCCGATTTCGCAGGCGTGGCGATTGCTTGAAGGACGGGGAGCGGTTTTCGTTCACTCGAATTGGGGGCGGTACGGGGAGGCGTCGCGCGGCGTGATGCGGGCCGCGGCCGCGTTTTCGGACGTCTTCGAGCAAGCCGGCATCGATGAAGCCTACTTGGAGTTGGGCGGCGTGAGGGGGTGGTGGAACGCGACCGCGCTGGGACGCGAACTCAAGGCGGCGGTTTGGGAGGCGGAGAACCTCACGTGCACGGTGGGGGTTGCGCCGAACAAGTTGTTGTCCAAAATGGTGGTGGCGGGCCGAAAACCCGACGGTTTGGGTGTCGTGCGACAGGAGGAAACACTCTCTTTTTTGAGTGGAAGACCGGTGAGCGAGATTCCAGGCGTGGGGCCGCGCGCCACCTTGCGCTTGCACGGCCTCGGCGTGCGCACGATTGAACAGTTACGCGACTTTAACCCCGTGATTTTGGCGGAAGAATTCGGCTCCTACGCCGCGTTTCTCCGCGCCGCGTCCATGGGGCTGGACGAGCGTCCGGTTGGAGGCGAGTGGGCCGCGAAAAGCCGCGGGCAAGAACGCACGTTTCCTCGGGACGTCCCGCACGCGGACGCGCTCCGCAAGGTCTACGAGTTGGCGCGCGACGTGTTCGAGGAAATCGAGGCGGACGCGACGCGCTTCCGCGTCGTGGAGGCGAAGGTGAGGTTTGCGGGCTTTGAAACCGTGATGCGGCAGCGGCGCCTCAGGCACCCGAGCGCGAGGCTGCAAGACTTGCAGAAAACCGCGGAACAACTCGCCTTTGGAATCCTGGCGGAGAGCCCGAAGAAATTAGTGCGCCTCGTGGGTGTGCGCGCGACGGGCTTGGAGTCCTTCACGGGGCAACTCAAACTGGAGGTTTTTAGTGGAAGCGACCCTCAAAGTTTATAAATTTGTAACAAAAATATACAAAGCAATACAAATAATAAGGTGGAGGGTATCAACTATGCAACGCCAAGCGATGGTTTTCAAGACCACGCACAGCCCCACGCTCAACACAGTTCAAATGGTGGAAGACACAATTCGGGAAGCCAAAGAAACCATCAAAGTCGCCGAACTCAAACGCCGTCTGCCGCGTCAAGTGAACCATGAAACACTCAAAGCAATTCTGACTTACTTGCAGCAAAGCGGAAAAATCGAGTTCACGCCATACGGCGTGGTTTGGATTTTCACGCCGCGAGAAGACCTTGCCGCAATTCTGAGGAAAGGGCGCAAATGGAGCTAAAAGATAAGGAAAAAATTGTTCAAATCGTCGGCGAAGCCCAAACAGCTCTTACCCAACTTGAAGAGCGAATTCACGCCACGGAGGCTCAAGGGAAAACCCCTGCAAAAGGCGACCGCCAACTCCTTGAAAGCGTTACGCGCGCCCTTAATCGGTTGAAGGAAAACCCCTTCGCCGGTCGAAACGTCCCAACCCGATTACGACCAGCAGAATACGCGGCCCTACCGAACTTGTTCTGCACTGACTTGTCCCGCTACTGGAGGCTGCTTTACTACGTTGCCGGAGACGAAGTGCGCGTCATCAGCGTCGTCTTCGAAATTATCGATCATCCACACTACGACCGAATTTTTGGCTACCACAAAAAATAGCGAACAGCGAAACGCCTGCGCCTGGCGAGATTTCGCTGCCAATCCCTACGTTCCTTCCTCGTAGGAGGCGAGGTATTTGATTTGTTCGGGGTTGAGGGTGTCGATGGCGGTGTCGAAGGCGGCGAGTTTGAGTTTGGCGACGAGGTCATCGATTTCGAGGGGCACGTCGTACACGCCTTTCTTGAGTTTGGCGTGATTTTTGGCGAGGTATTCGGAGCACAAGGCTTGGTTAGCGAAACTCATGTCCATCACTTCAGACGGGTGTCCTTCCGCGCAGGCGAGGTTGACGAGGCGGCCTTGGGCGAGGAGGTAAATCTTTTTGCCGCCCGGCAGCAGGTATTCCTCGACGTTGTCCCGCACGGTGCGCTTGCTTTGCTTCATGCTCTCCAAGCCGTCCACGTCGATTTCGACGTTAAAGTGCCCCGTGTTCGCCACAATAGCGCCGTCCTTCATTAAGCGAAAGTGTTCGCCGCGCAGCACGTGCAAATTCCCCGTCGCGGTCACGAAAATGTCGCCGTAGGGGGCGGCGTCCGCCATGGTGGAGACGCGAAAGCCGTCCATCTTCGCTTCCAGTGCTTTCACGGCGTCGATTTCCGTGATAATTACGTTCGCGCCCATGCCGCGCGCGCGGGTGGCGAGGCCGCGGCCGCACCACCCGTAACCGGCGATGACGAAGGTTTTGCCCGCCAATAAAACGTTGGTGGCGCGCACGATGCCGTCAATCGTGGAGTGGCCGGTGCCGTAGCGGTTGTCAAACATCATTTTGGTTTTGGCGTTGTTGACCGCGATGAGGGGGTAGGCGAGTTTGCCGGCAGCCGCCATGGCTTTGAGGCGCACGACGCCCGTGGTGGTTTCTTCTTGGCCGCCGAACACATTGGGGAGGAGGTCGCGGCGCTTGTCGTGCAGCACGTTCATCAAGTCTGCGCCGTCGTCGAGCGTAATGTGGGGCTTGAGGTCGAGGGCGGCGTTGAGATTCTCGTAGTATTCCTTGTTGTCGACGCCGCGCCACGCGTACACGCGCATGCCTTTCGCGGCGAGGGCGGCCGCCACGTCGTCCTGTGTGCTTAAGGGGTTGGAGGCGCACAGGGAGATTTCGGCGCCGCCGGCAGCGAGGGTTTCAGCCAGAACGGCCGTTTCCTTCGTGACGTGAAGGCAGGCCGCAATACGGACGCCCTTGAGCGGTTTTTCACGCGAGAAGCGTTCGCGAATGCTCAACAGCACGGGCATGCTGCGCTCCGCCCACTCGATTTTCTGCCTCCCCTGCTTGGCGAGGGAAGGGTCTTTGACGCGGCTGGCGGGAAGGCCTCCAGACGCTTGTTTTTCTTCGGGGGGCGCGCGGCGCGCGGAAATGGAGAGGATTTTGGGGGCGGCTTTGGGCATGGCGGTTAACCTCCGTGAAAGCGTGCAAACAACAAGGGCTTTATACTTCCCTCCGAAAAAACCTTGGTGGGAGGGATAGGAGTATGGGTTTTTCGTTTAAATGGCTTGCAGTCGCCGCCGTTCTATTCTTAACACTTGCCGTCCCCGCGACCGCCGCAGACGCGTCCATTGCGCCCCTTACAGCTGCCGCGCCGCTCAACCTTACTCCCACCAGTTTCGTGCAATGCAAGCTCTTGTCGTTTTGCATGCCGGACCGAGCCGCGGAACTCATGGGGTGCACGCAAGTCCCCGACTCGACGTGCGCCTTAAACGCGCACTGCGCGATCTGCCCGCTAGACGCCCTCGAAAAAATGGCTCAAGCCTACGAGCAACTCACGCCCGCCGAGCAAGCGGAGGTGGTGGCGCGCGTGCGCGCCGCTGGCCTCGAGGAACAGGCGCATCGCTTGATGGCGCTGCGCTTTCGCCTCAAGCAAGCCCTCCAAATCAGCGCGCAAGCCAAAGCTATCGGGGCGAGCGGCCAAACACTCGTCGTGACGGGTACGCGCATCGCCTTGGGCCACGAAGGGAATCGCGGTTTTCTCTCGTTTCCCGTCGCGTTAGCGGCAGGCGAAAAACTCGTCAGTTTTGAGGACCCCGCCAGCGGGGTGAAGTTCGACGACCGCGAGTTGATGGTGCCACTGCGCGACGTTTTTGGAGGCGAAATGGGCTCCGTCGCCATTGAAACCAGCGACGCGATTGGAAACGCAAGCGCGGCGAACGCGTTCGTGAACGCGATGCGCTGGCGAATGCAGAAACGCAAGGACTTGAAGGATTCGAGTGGAAAGCGCACCGTGAGCGCTGCTATTGGTTCCGGTCTGAAAACGTTGTCAGAAAACGGGGGTTTCAGCATTCAAGTCAAGGAGCGACCCGAACTCACCGTCGAGCAAGCCCTCAAGGCAGCGGCGCGAAGGAAGGGTTTGGAGCTCCAAGACGCCGCGGCAAGCGTAGAAGTCGACAAACTTAACGTGACGAATGGTGATGTGGATAACGCCACCCTCAACATCACGATTAGTGGGGACTGGGTGAAAAGCAAGGGCGGCGCAGGCAACCTGCGCGTGTTTCACTATGACGACGCCGGCAACGCACAAATTCTCACAATTCTCTCCACGAACACGGACCCCGCGACCGGCGACGTCACCTTCACGGTCGCCTCCCCAGACGGCTTTAGCGTGTTCGCCGTCTACTCCGTCACGTTCA
>JBBILJ010000042.1:0-8764 GCA_037444945.1 Microcaldota archaeon
TTGATGCGTTTGACGAAGCCTTAAATAAACTCGACGCGTGAAACTTAGTGAGTTGACCTATTCGTCGGTTTAGATGGTTCTCTGTTTCGTCGCCCTTATCGTGTTCGCCATTCTCGGCATTTTTAGCGCGAAGTATCGTTCACTCGCGGGGGAAGCGTTTAACTGCACGTTCCGAAAACTCACGCTTCGGCCGTGCGAGTCAAACTTGGAGACGCGCATTAAAGGAAAAATCCTCGGCTCGGCGCTGCGCGTTTCCCCCAATTTGGCGCGCGTCATCAACAAGAACTTCGAAGTCCTCTCTCTGCTCTTCACGCTGCTCTTCTTCGCCAGCCTCGCGTACACGCTCCTCGGCATTTACAACTTCGCGATGTACGGCAACTGCAACGGCGCGAACAGCACGGGCTTATGCATTTACGGCCTCTTGGCGGGACAAAACCAGACCCCGCAGGTACTTGCGCCGAACCTTTCGCTTCTCGCCAGCCACCCCGCCCTCGGACTCGCGTTGGCGCCCGTCACCGTGGTCGAGTTCGGCAGTTTTCAGTGCCCCAACACTCAACTCATCGACCCCTTCACGGCGTTTTTGCAGGGCGCGTACGGGAATCGGGTGCGGTGGATTTGGGTGAACGCCGACGAGTTTCAAGGAGACGCGCGCTTGGCGAATGCGGCGTACTGCGCTGCCGACCAAGGAAAATTTTGGGCGTACAAAACCCTTCTCTTCCAGCGACAAAAATCGGAGGGACAAACGGACGCGGAACTGTTGCAGATGGCGAAGGACGTTAATCTCGACGCGGGCCAGTTCCAAGGTTGTCTCGCAGCAACGATGCACGCGCGCCTCGTGCAATCCGATTTTCTCCTCGCGAATCAGAGCAAAATCTATGGTACTCCAACGTTCTTTGTGAACGGCAAACCCGTTTTAGGCAATCAGCCTGACGCGTTGCGCGCCGCCATCGAGGACGCGTTGAAAAATTCGAACCCGTAAACCGGGGGGGAAGGTGGGGGGATGAAGATGGCTGAAAAAACTCAAGCGTGGCGAGTCGCGCGAATTGATGAAGTCGCGTTCGCCTTCAACTGCGCCGTCGTGGCGTTCGGCTCTTTCGTATTGCTCGCCCTCCTTGCCCTCGTGTTCCAGCCCTGGTGGATGGGGGGTTATGGAATGATGAACGTCATGGGCGGCATGATGGGTTTCGGCGGGGTGACCGGCGCCTACAGTATGTTTCCCGCCGCCGGTTTTGGGGGCGCGGCGTTTCTGTGGTTTTACGGAACGGTTTGGGTGTTCCTCGTCACGCTCGTGCTCGCCGGGCTGTACAACATTGCGGCGCGCGTCACGGGCGGCGTGAAAATCGATTTTAAGACCGAAAAGAAGTAAGTCAAAGGGGAGGCGTAAACAGGCATGAAAACCATTCACTGGGTTGCACTTTTCGTCGTGGTTCTCGTCGTCTTGATTGGCGTGAGCGCGTACTTCGCCAACTCCAACAGCGAACCGTATTTTGACGCGGCCTCGCCCGTCAAGTACTTTTACTCGCCGCAGTGCACGCACTGCATCGCGATGAAGCCGATTTTGCGCGAGCTCGCCGCGGAAGGCTACCGTGTGGCGCCATACGATGTCCTCGCCAACACGGGTTACTGGACGCAGTATAACATTAACGGTACCCCCACCTGGCTGGCGGCGAACGGGGACGCACTTGTTGGCGAACAAACCAAGGACGCGCTCGGCGCGTTCCTGGCAAGCCATGGCGCCAAACTCAAATGAAACGCGTTTGGGAAGTAGACGCGGTGCGCGGCCTCGCCGTCGTCTTGATGGTCGGCTATCACTTTTTCTTCGACTTGAATTACTTCGGTTTTGCTTCCGTCAACCTGTACCAAGGCGCTTTCTTGTTGTGGCAGCGCGTGACGGCCGCCCTTTTTTTGGGGCTCGTTGGTGTCTCCCTCGTCCTCTTCCGCCAGCGGCACCCGCGTTTTGGTGATTTCGGCAAGCGCGCCGTCAAAATCGGGGCCGCCGCCCTTCTCGTCACACTCGCCACCACTATCTATCCTGGGTGGGGGAATGGCGCCATCGTGTTCGGCGTGCTGCACTTCATCGCGCTCGCCAGCCTCCTCGCTTACTTCTTCCTCGACTGCTACTGGCTCAACCTCGCGCTCGGCGTCGGGCTGCTCGCCGCCTCCCTCATCGTCACGCTCCCCGTCCTCCAAACGCCGCTGCTGCTTTGGCTCGGCTTTCCGCCCGCTGGCTTTTACACGCTCGACTACTATCCCTTGT
The DNA here is from genome assembly GCA_037444945.1 of Microcaldota archaeon. Lineage (GTDB taxonomy): Archaea > Micrarchaeota > Micrarchaeia > Norongarragalinales > JBBILJ01 > JBBILJ01. The sequence goes on from JBBILJ010000042.1 coordinate 2,258, forward strand.
TTCCCTGGTTCGGCCTCGTGCTCGTCGGCATCTTCGTCGGGAAGACGCTTTACGAAAAAAAGGAAGACAAAAACGGGTTCGCGAACCGATTCAACGTCCGCAAGCCGTTCAACACCTCTGGACTCGAATTCGTTGGGCGCAACGCCTTGTCCATCTACTTGCTTCATCAGCCAGTGTTGATTGCATTACTCTTCGCAGCAAAAGGCGTTGTGGGGGCCTAGGGAAACTGGAAGCGGCAAGCTGACGCGCGGATTTGGGGGCGCACTAGAGAAGCTTTATATTCTTAGAGTATGAACTAAGTGAATAGAATGAAAAATATGATTAAGGCGAGAGCATCCGGGCTCGGAACGGGCCGGTGCGTGTACGGCGTTGCCGCCGTCGGCGAGCGGGGTCAAATCGTCATCCCCAAGGAAGCACGGGCGGACCTCGCCCTTCAACCCGGCGATAAACTCATCGTGCTCGGTGCGCCGGGTCATCGCCTTATTCTAGTAAAGTCTGACGCGCTCAAAAAGTTCGCGGAAGAAATCCTCAAAAAACTCTGATTCCTCAGAAAGGGACTACCCATGGATGCCGTCACCGTCGATAAGTTCGTCAAGAAGTTCAATGGCTTCACGGCAGTCAACGGCATCAGCTTTAGCGTGAAGAGCGGCGAACTTTTCGGCCTCTTGGGGCCGAATGGGGCTGGAAAAAGCACTACCATTTACATGCTCACCACCCTCCTAGAACCCGCATCGGGTTGCGCAAAAGTGAACGGCTTCGACACGTGCAAGCAATCCGACCAAGTGCGGCGCTCCATCGGCATCGTGTTCCAAGACCCCACCGTGGACACGCGCCTCAGCGCGTACGACAACCTCGATATCCACGGCCGCCTGTACGGCATGGATTCCACTTCGCGCAAAAAACGCATTCGCGAAGTCCTCGAACTCGTCGAGTTGACGGAATGGAAGGACAAACTCGTGAAAACATTTTCAGGCGGCATGCGGCGACGACTCGAAATCGCGCGCGGCCTCCTTCACACGCCTCAAGTCCTGTTTCTCGACGAACCCACCCTCGGCCTCGACCCCCAGACGCGACGCCACATCTGGAGTTACATTGAGAAACTCAAGAAGGGAGGCATCACCATAATTATCACGACGCACTACCTCGAGGAAGCGGACTTCTTGTGCGACCGCGTCGCCATCATCGACCACGGCGAAATTAAGGTTCTCGACACACCGAAAAACCTGAAGACCGCCATCGGGGGGAGTATCGTTTCCATGGATTCGCGGGAGCCGAAAAAATTGGCTGCGTTCCTGGCGAAAAAGAAGTTGTGTCGCAACCCTCGAATCGTAGAGAACACGGTTTCATTTGAAACCAAAGAGGGCGGCAAATTGGTGCCGAAAGTGATGGAAGCCGCGTTCGAGGGCGGCATCGACATCGAAAGTGTCGAAGTCCACATCCCGAGCCTGGAGGATGTCTTCCTCCACTACACGGGCTCGCGTATTCGCGACGAGAAAGCGGCGGCCAGCGGGTTCGCCGCAGTGAGGAGAGCGCATGGCTATTGAACCGTTCAAGGTCTACGCGGTCTGGCTGCGCGAGCTCAAGCGCTTCACGAACAGCAAGTCCCGCATCGTTGGCAGCCTCGGCATGCCGCTCCTCTTCCTCGTCGCGCTCGGCGGCGGTTTTTCCGCGCTCGTTCCTGGCTTCAACTACCAAGCCTTCATCCTGCCGGGCATTCTCGCCATGACGCTCCTCTTCACCTCAATTTCGTCTGGCGTATCTATCATTTGGGACCGCGAATTCGGTTTCCTCAAGGAAATGTTAGTGGCTCCCGCGAGCCGCGAAACCCTCGTTATCGGTCGTACGCTGGGCGGCGCCACGACCGCGATCCTTCAAGGCCTTCTCATCCTTGTCCTCGGAATCCTGATCACGGGAACGCCGCTTCCCCCGCTCGGGAACTGGGCCGGTATGTTCGTGCTCATGATTGCGTTCTCGTGTTTTCTCGTCGCTGTCGGCATTTGTTTTGCCTCCCTCGTGCAGGAAATCGAGACCTTCCAACTCGTCATGAATCTCGTCATTATGCCGCTGTTCTTTCTCTCTAACGCGCTCTTTCCCATCGACAAAATGCCGGCTTGGTTACAGGCGGCAAGCTCCGTGAACCCCATCAGTTACGCGACGGACGGCCTTCGCATTCTCATGCTGGGGAGCGGCCACTTTACACTCGCCCTCGACGCGGGCGTGACGGGGGTCGCTCTCCTCGTCTCACTCGGTGCGGCATCCTACTTGTTCAGCAAGACCTCCATCTGAGCGCGCCCGCCGCCAGCAAAGGTAATCAAAAGGCGTAAATAGCGCAGTGCGCTGAGTGGGTCGGGTGAAGGCTGATGCACCGCCGCTTTGCCGCTCTGCTTCGCGAAAGCGAGTACGACTTCCTCCTCTTGCTCGTGTTCAGCGTGCTCGTGTTCATGTTTGCGCCGAGCGCCGCTGACTTCCTCATCCTCGTGCTGCCTCTCCTGGCCGCCTTCATCCTCCTCTTCGCGGTGCCGTACCTACTCATCTTTCAGCCATCCCGCGAACTGCCCGACAACGTACACTGGGTTACAGTCGCAGCGTACTACCTCGTCGGCCTCTTCCTCTTCTCGACGGCGGCGTACGCGACCGGGGAAGGCGCAGGCATCGGCGTCCTGCTGGCCGGCGTCCTCCTCCTCTTCGTCATCCGCCTCGTCAAGCACTTCGGGTGGGACGCGTACGCGCAAAGCCTTCTCGCCCTCTTCATCGGCTTGCCCGCAATTTGGTTCGCAATCGACTTCGCGGCCGCCTCCACGGTCGTGGTCGCCGCGGGCGTGGCTATCGTTTCGAGCCGCGATTACCTCGTGAGCGGCATTCTCGGCTTCGCGCTCGACCTCCTCTTCATCGAACGCATCTTCCGCCTCAAAAAACACCGCGCCCACGTGCGCGAGCACCGCACCGAATAAAGCCAACGCGGGGAGAGACGGGGCCACAAACTCTTATAAAACGAGGGAGCCTACGCTTTGAACCCTGAAGGAAGGGTTTGGGGAGGTGAGGGGCGCGTGAATACTCGCGTTTTCGTTTCAGTCTTCGCTCTTCTCGTCGTCGGCATCATGCTAGCGGGCTGCACGCAAGCACAACCCTCGCCAATCCCGTCCGCGCCCGTGCTGGGAACTCCGATTCCGACCGCAACTCCCGCGCCGACGCTGGCGCCCACCATTGAGCTCCCGACCGCAACCCCAACGGCGGTATTGACGCCAACTCCCTCACCGTCCGGCATCCAGCGGTACTGCCAGCCGGGGAATACTAGCGTTGGTTCGTGCGGTCCCGCGGGCGGCATCCCCGACGGCCGTTACTGTGACCTCTCAGGGGGGACGCCTCAATACCGTTGCGACTGCGAGAAGTGCCCGGTCACGACAGGCGGGTGCGTGGCGCTTTGCCACGCGAAGCCCTCTCCTACCATCATCGTGCTGCCCACTATCGGCAACGAGGTACCGACGAAGGAGTTTTACATGGTGGCAAAGCAGGGCTTATTTGAGCCGGATGTACTGATGGTGAAGGGCGGGGACCGCGTCACGATTCACTTGAGTTCATCGGACACGCTGCGCGATCTCGTGCTCGCCAAGTTCGACGTGAACTTGGTCGCGCAACCCAACGGGGACGTACGCGCCTCGTTCCTCGCCGACACCATCGGCAACTTCACGTTCGCGTGCAAGGATTACTGCGGCACGGGAACGCCCGCGAAGGGCACTCTCGTCGTTGAGCCGTAACTATTTTTGAACCTGTTGGAAGGACTCGATCGCCATGCCTCGCCGCCCCACCCATCGTTCGAAAAAATTCAGGCAGCCCCCCAAGCCGCCGGAGTTCACGGAACCCGTCGTAGAAACGCTGGCCGCGGAGACACCCGAACAAGTGAACACGGGTTCGCTGCTGCGCCAAGTCATTTTGGGGGGTCAGGACGGCGTCGTGAACGTGCTGGGAGTCATTCTCGGCGTCGCGACGGCGACATCGGACTTGCACCTTATTCTCATCGCGGGCTTGGCGGCCACGTTCGCGGAAAGCATCAGCATGGCGGCCGTCGCGTACACCTCCAGCCGCGCGGCGCAGGACTACTACCGCGCCATGCTTGAGAAGGAGCGGCGCGAGGTGCGCGAGTTGCCGCACGTGGAGCGCAAGGAGATTTACGACATTTACTCCGCGAAGGGCTTCCGCGGTCGCCTGCTCGACGACATCGTGAACCACATCACGTCCAACAAGGAGCGCTGGGTCAGCGTCATGATGAACGAGGAGCTCGGCCTCTCCGAAAGCGAGAACGTTAAGCCCGTTAACGAGGCCGTCATCGTGGGCTTCTCCGCGCTCGTCGGTTCGTTTCTCCCCCTCACGCCATACTTCCTTTTGCCCCTCTCACTCGCCACCTACGCGACCGTCCTGGTTTCCGTAATCGCCCTCTTCAGCGCGGGCGTCTACAAGGCGAACATAACGACGGGAAGCCGCTGGAAGAGCGGCTTGGAGTTGGCGGGTGTCGGCATCACAGCCGCGCTGGCGGGTTACGCGATCGGTGCCGCCGTGGGTTTTGCGCTCCCCTAAAAAATCCAAAACAACAGAAAAATGATCGGCCCCACATTTCAACTCGACTTGGTCGGCGTCGTGCTCCTCATGCTCGCGGGAGCGCTGCTGTGGGAAATCTACAACCGCGGCGGCCTCTTCGGCATCAACATTTAGAGAACGAGCATAACCTGACGCGGCGCGTTAGGTCGTCGTTTTTTCGATTTCGATGCCGCGGGGCGTAATCTCGTACGTGAAGGGTTCCTTGGCGTGGCTGGTGAACCTCATTTTGCGGACTTCGAGGCTACGGTAAACCGTCTGGCCGAGGTTGAGGTTGCGGAGCGCAATGACGCCGTCTACCGCGTACTCACTCACGCCGTCACGCGAAAACACTCCATCGTTCGCGACCGCGTCCCCCACGAAAAGCGTCGTGGTGCCGAGGGCTTTGAGTTTACGCACGAAAAGGTAGACGAGGCGCTGCGTCTTGTTCTCCCCCGAGCCGCGTAGCATCACTTTTTCGCGCGTCTTGTACGTGCGGTACTTCAACTCGGCTTCTTCTTGGCTTAGAAGGAGGGGGAGCGCGTAGATTTCTGAGTTAATCGCCAAGATGCCGAGGGAGTCGATGACGATGCGTTCCGCGCTCACGCTCTTGGCGGCCTGCTCGATGAGGGTGAAGACGTCCACGACGGGTTCGTCCACGGGGATGCGCAGAAAGGCGATGCGCGAAATTTTTTCGAGCGGCTCAAAATCCCACCCGAAGAGCAGGGCTTGTTTGCGCAACTCGTCCGGCGTCTGCTCGAAGGACACGTAAAGCCCGCTCTGTCCACTCTGCGCGCCGCTGTACAAGTACTGGAGACCGAAAATGGATTTCCCCGTGCCGGGGGTACCGAGGAGGAGGACCGCGCTGCCTGAGGGGATGCCGCCCCCAATGAGCGCGTCGAGACCCGGCACGCCCGTAGAGACGCGGTTGACGAGGGGAATGCCCTCGGCAGCGGTGACGCCGGCGGGCGCGAGTTCGACGGGTGTAGGAGCCATTAACGACATCACCTGGGGTTCGACGCGAAGATTATGGAGTAGCGGGTCTGACGTTCAACCCCGCGTTCGAGAGTTCGAGGGGATGAATTTTGAGGTCGTGCGAGGTGCCGCGCATCTTGACGACTTCGAGGAGGCGCACCACACTGCTCCCCACATGCGCGACGCGCAGCAGCACCAAACCGTCGCCGATGTATTCGCTCACCCCGTCGCGGCTGCGGTAACCGTCGGGTTCCCCGGCGTCCGTGATGAGGATGGAGGTGAGGCGGAGTTCTTTGACGAGTTCGGCGAAAATGTAGATGAATTGCTGGATGGAGTACTGGTTGAGGGCGCGCTCGCGCTCAAACTCGACGAGGCGACCAGTCGTGTAATCCACGCCGCCCGTCGACGACGCTTTTTCGGGCCCCGCCGTTTTCCAGTAACTCGGCGCGTTAATGGAGAGAGCGGAGAGGGAGTCCACGACGAGGCGTTGCGCGCCGATTTCGTGAACCTTGTTGCGGATGAGGTCGAACACCATACCCGCGCTCGTCGTCACGGGAACGAGCACGAGGCCGAGTTTGCCTTGTCGCTCTAAGGCTTCAAGGTCCCAGCCGAAGGAGGAGGCTTGCGCGCGGAGCGCGGAACCCGAGTCCTCCCCTACACCGACGTAGACGGCGTTCTCTTGGTTTTGAAGGATGCCGTTCACGGCGAATTGGAGCGAAAAAATGGTTTTGCATGAGCCGGGAGCGCCCGTGATGACGGTGAGAAAACCGCGCGGGAAGCCCCCGCCGATGACATCGTCAAAACCTGGAACGCCGGACTTGGCGCGAAGCAGCGTCATGCGAAAAAAACACCTTGGAGGCTTTTGATTGGGTTGTTGTTACGGGCGGCGAAAGATGCCCGCAAGTAATTGTGCAGAAAAAGTGAACGGGGGCGCGGTATAAATAGGTTTAGCGGTAGCGGAGG
>JBBILJ010000043.1:0-8665 GCA_037444945.1 Microcaldota archaeon
GACGCGAATGGGGCGGTCCGAGAGGAGGTAAAGACCCGCAAAAAAGTTGGAGAGCGTGTCTTGAAGGGCGAGGGCGACGGCGAGGCCCGCGATGCCTAAGCCTGCGAGGAGGGGCGCGATGTCAATGCCGAGGCGCGTGAGAATGACGAGGAGCGTGATGACGTAGAGGGCGAGTTTAACGAGTTTGCGCGCGAGCGGGAACACGTCTTCAGGTAAGCGCCCTTTTCCAGTTTTGGCGAGGTTGTGGTAGTACCACAAGATGAAGGCGTTCACGATTTGCGCGGTAAGGTAGCCCGCGGCAAGGATGATGCCTAACGCGAGCCATTCATTGACGCTCTTCCCGGCGAACTGCCAGTCGGGTTGATAGTTGACGATGGCGGCGTAAAGACCGAAGAGGAGGAAGACAAATCGGACGGGCCCGGGTAGTGAGTCAAAAATCGCGTCATCCAATCGGGTTTTCGTGCGCAAGATGAGGGGTTTGAGGAGGACGCGGGCCGCAGCAAGGAACAGGTAAGCAAGGACAACCGCGCCCAACACCAGGCCGATGCTCGTGACGAGCGGTAGCCAGTTGATGGTGAGTAAACTCGCGTTAAGCGTCATGCGTGCCTGAATGAGGGTAGTGAATTTAAAAACGAGCCTTGCCTTGACGTTTCGCGTGTACTCAAAAAGTGGGTGAGGGAGAATGACGATTATTTTTGCTGCGCTTGACGAGAGTAAAAACAGCCGGCGCGTGTTCACGGTCGCTTTACAATTAGCAAAGGCAACCCAGAGTCGTTTGGTCGTGGCGAGTGTGGTCGCAGTTCCCTCGTTGGAGAGCGCTCCCGATTACGTTGTTGAGGAGCGCGAGCTGGTTGCAACGGTTCACGAAAAAATTCTTGCGGACGCCGCCAAGAAAGCGAAAAAAGCGCGCGTGAAAGTTGAAACCCTTCTTCTCTTCGGCAACCCCGCCGAACAACTCCTCCGCGCGTGCGGTCGCAAAAAGGTGAACTACTTTGTGGCTGGAAAACGCGGAGCCGGCTCGGAAAATGCAGTCAAGAGCCTCTTCGTCGGGGATACGTTCGTCGAGTTACTGCACGCCATTAATTTCCCCTTCCTCATCGTTCCTTAACTCCCTTTCTTGCTCTCCAGGGTGTTGTGTTTGGACGCGCATACTAGTGGTTTGACGACGCTGCAGGCCGAGCAGCGCCTAGCGGACTACGGGCCGAACGACGTTACCGCGAAAGAACGAAGCCCGCTCCTTGATTTCTTGGCGTGGTTCGTCAAGGCGCCTTCGTAATGATGGAACTCGCCTTCCTTCTGTCCTTTGCGGCTGGGCGTTCCGATGAAGCCGCCATCATTTTCCTCCTCCTTATCTTTAATGTGATTGTTTCTTTCTATTTTGAGTATCGAGCCGGAAACGCCCTGCGTGCCCTCCAACAAAAACTAAGTCTTTCCGTTAAAGTGCAGCGAAACGGAATTTGGACGCGGCTGGATTCAACCCGCCTCGTGCCAGGAGACCTGATTCTCGTTCAGAAGGGCAACGTTGTGCCGGCAGACGCAAGAATCCTCACCGCCTCCGATTTGTCTTGCGACGAATCTCTGCTTACTGGAGAATCTTTTCCGCGCGATAAGAAAGTCGGGGATTTGGTTTACTCCGCCTCCCTTGTGCGCCGAGGCGATGCGGAATGTGAAATCACCGCGACAGGAAAGCGGACGTATTTCGGCAAAACAATAGAACTCATTGCAGCGAGCGGCAAAGAAAGCCTCATCGAAAAAGACGTGATCCGAGTCACCCAGTTCCTCATGCTCGCAGGCATTGCTTCCATCCTTGTTCTTTCGACCGTTCTCTTGCGGGCTGGAAACGCCTTCCTGGACGTCCTGGTGCTCGACATCAGCATCGCTATTGCGAGCTTTCCCATCGCGTACCCTACGGTGCTCGCCATCGTGACCGCTTTTGGCGTTTACGATTTGTCAAAGAAAGGGGTCATCGTTCGGCGCCTTGCCTCAATCGAGGATCTTTCGGCAACGGACTTGTTGCTTACCGATAAAACCGGCACTATCACGCAAAACAACATTATTCTCGAACGCGTCGTCACGTTGACGCCCACGGCGCCCAACCCTCTCGCGTTAGCGTATGCCTGTAGCGACGAAACGCTTGATGACCCTCTTGACGTTGCTGTTGTTCGTAAGGCGAAGCTCGACGGTATCCCGCGCGATTTTGATGTTCTCGCGTTTACGCCTGGCGGTTCGGAAACCAAACATGCCTTCGCTCATGTGCGTTGGAAGGGCGAGGAACTCGATGTCGTGAAGGGAGCGACTCACGTGGTGGCGGCTCTCTGCCGACTCGACGCCCCGGCGATACAAGACCTCAACACCCGCGTGGAGGCAGCCGCGACAAACGGTTACCGAACGCTTGCCGTTGCGTACAAGAAAAACAAGAACGAACCGTTTACGCTTGCCGGTTTGCTCTTACTCACCGACCCCCCGCGACCCGACGCGCGCGGCGCTATCGCTTTCTTGCGGAGCAGTGGAATCACCACCAAAATGCTAACGGGAGATAACTCGTACGCGGCGCGTGAAATCGCGAAAGAAGTAGGCATCGGGAACCGCGCGTTCACTCGCGAAACGGGTGGCGTGATTGAGACTACCCTTCTCGAGTCCTATGACTCGTTTGCGGAACTTTTACCCGAAGACAAACACGCTCTCGTGCGTGCCGCGAAGGCGCACCACGTCGTAGCCGTAACGGGTGATGGTGTAAACGACATTCCTGCCTTGCGTGAAGCCAACGTCGGCGTAGCGGTTAGTACCGCCACGGACGCGACACGCACCTCTGCCGATGTTGTGCTTCTCGAGCCCGGCATCTCCGTTCTCAAAGATGCACTAGTAGAAAGTAAGAAGTTGTTCGAAAAAATTTACTACTACTCCGTTTACCGAGTTTCGGAGAGTTTCCGCGTCATTCTCACCATCCTGATTGTTGGCTTACTGCTCGGTAGTTTCCCTCTTCTCCCCGTCCAGCTTATTCTTCTCGCCGTCATGAACGATATTCCAATCATTGCGATCGCGTTTGATGACGTTCAAATTCCCGACAAGCCGGCGCGCGTAGATTTTGTTAAGCGAACCACGCTGAGCGTCACCCTCGGCTTGACGGGCTTGGTGAATAGCCTGTTATTCCTCTGGATCGCGCTTAGTCTCCTTCACTTGTCTCCAGTTCAAATCACGACGGGCTTTTTCCTCAAGCTTTCCATTGGAGGGCACTTTCTCCTCCTCGTGGCTCGCACCAAGGACGAGTGGTTCAAACATCTACCAACAAAGTCGCTTGCGGCCGCACTTGTTGGAACGCAGATTCTCGCCGCGCTCTTCGCGCTTACCGGAACATTCATGCCCGCCCTTCCCCTCTCCGTCATCATCTTCCTTTGGGTCTACACCTTCGTGTGGATGCAGGTAAGCGACCTCGTAAAACTATGGGCGCGGAAGTGGCTACGAGATGACTCACGCGCATAGCGTTTGCACTCGTTCTGAAACAAGTGCTCCGTGCGACTTCGTGACTCTACTGCTTGGTTCGCACCAGTTCGCGCAAGCCTTGCGCGAAGCGTACGCGCGGCGTCCAGCCGAGTTCGCGTTCAGCTTTGCGTATGCTAAAGCGGCGGTCTTCGCCTAAGACTCGCGCGTATTCCGCGTACGGTTTGCGCTTGCCTTGCAGTTGCCCGACTTTTTGCGCGAGTACGCGGCGCGCTTGGGAATGGAGGAGAGGCGTAGCGGGGTTTTGAGTCGCAGCGCAGCGGCGAGCACGAGTTCGCGCTGCGTGAGCATTTCTTTGGCGGCGATGTTGTACGCGCGGTTAATGTTTTTGGTTTTCAGCGCGGCGAGAACGGCGCGCGCGGCGTCGTCCGCGTGCAAAAACGGCACATGGTTGTTGCCGTCCCCGATGAGGCGGAAATGGCCGGACCGGACTTGCTTAAAGACGGTGTCGAAGCCTTCGCTAAAGCCGGGCCCGTAAATCATGGCGAAGCGCAGCAGCACGAAGGGGACGCGGGACTGCGCGACGAAGCGCTCCGCCCATAACTTGCTTTCTCCGTACGCGCTCACGGGCGCTGGAATCGCGTCCTCCGTCACCACGCCCGCTTGGTTGCCGTAAATGCTGGTGCTTGACGCGTGCACGAAGCGCTGCACGTTCGTTGCTTTGGCGGCTTTGGCGAGTTTTTCCGTGACGCCTGCGTTCACGCGGTAAATCAATTCAGGAGGGGAGAGGTAGTCGACGAGGCCGGCGAGGTGCACGACGCCCCAACACTCCCGGCATAATGCTTCGCATTCCCCGCTCGAGGACTGTAGCAAGTCGAGGAAGCGTTTCTCGCACTTGGAAGGTAACTCGCGCAAGGTTTCCGCGCTGCGGTCAACGGCGCGCACCCGAAAACCGTTCGCGAGCAGTAGCGGCACCACGCGCCGCCCCAGTCGGCCGCTGGCGCCCGTTACGAGGACGAAGGGTTTTTGCTTGGGGGTACGCCAGGCGCGAGCGGGCGCAGTCCTGCGGCGGGCTTTTTTACGGGCGAGAGTTTTTTTGGGGGTTGAGCGTGTAGGCATAATGATTGCAAGGGGGTGGAGGGGTCGAACGAATTAAAAGACTCCCTCGCCCTAAAACCTTCGACCCGGTTTTTCGCTTTTTTAGTGGAGGGGTAGCAAAGCTTGGTCAAATGCGGTGGACTCAAGATCCACTCCCTTAGGGGTTCGAGGGTTCGAATCCCTCCCCCTCCATTCCCTTTTTTTTCGCCTTAGTCCAAAAAAAGTTTTGCCTTGTTTTCTTTGTACGCGATTTTGGCGAGCGGGATGAGGTTCGCGATGTCTTCCTCGTTGTATTTCAGCAACAACTCCAGGGACCCTTCGTCGCCGCGTTCGTACTGCCGCCAGAGGCGAACCGCGTCCCAACCCGTTAGGCCCTGGGTTTCTTCAGCGCGCGAAATGCTGAGTGCCACCTCGATTTTTTTCAAGCCCCCCACGTAGCCCGCGGCGCGTAACGCGTACCGCAAATCCACGTGCGGCGCGCCGTCGAAATTCGAGTCCAGGGCGCGCTTGAGGAACGGTAAGTCAAAGGTGGTGCCGTTGAAGGTGACGAGCGAATCGAAGCCGTGAATGAATTCGTTGAAGTCGCCCAAGTTTTTGCCTCGAACAAAGTGCGTCACGTTGCGCTCCGAGTCGCACACGCCGACCACTGTCACGAGCGCACGGTACCCTAGCCCAGTTGTTTCGATGTCGAGAAATGCCGGGTTTTGTAAGTGGGGGAGGAGGCGCCAGTGGTGCTTGTGCTCGAGTCGGGAAGCGAAAAAATCAATGTCGCGCTGCGCGAGGCGTTCCACGGATTGTTGCGCCCCCTCACACAACCGCTCCCGCTTGTGAGCAGGAAGGAAGGTGAGGGAGTCGTTGAGGGCGTCGCTCCACGAGCGAACGCCGCGAGCCCACAACTCACTTTCGAATTCTTCAGTGACGCCGTTGAGATGGCAAAAGGTGGAGGGAAGCATGCTGTGCGCTGAATCTGGGGGCGGGAAGGAATAAAATCCGGCGGGTTTGCCTTAGCGGCGCGCTAAGAGTTTGCGGGTTTCTTCTTTGTAGGACTCGACGGCGGGCTGGTCGAACGCGTTCACGCCGTTCAGGCGCGCGAAAAGCATGACTTCCATCATTTCGGTTTGCAGCAAGGCGCCGACAGTTTCGGGGGAGCGGTCCCGCAACTGCACTGACACGAAGGGGCGTTTGGCTTTCGCGAACGCGTTAAGGGTGCCGAGGCGGATTGCCGTCATGAGTTGAGTGAAGGTTTTACCCGCCACGTGAGGGACGAGGGCGTTGAGGTCGCGGCTGGGCGGCACGCGCACTTCGCGATTACTTTTTTGCAGCGAAATGAAGCGGTACGAAGTGTCGTCCGGTCCTCCCAAATCGAGTTGCGCGACGCTGTGCAAGTCTGTGCTTCCAATCGAGGTCGTGGGGCGCAGGCCTTCGCCGTTCTTGCCGCAGCTCTCCGCGAGGAGTTGGCGGTACCACTCCGCTTGCGATTGCAGGCACTTGCTCCACACGAACGAGTCGTGAATGTTGCGCCCCTCTTTTTTGTTGAGGTAAAGAAAGAGCGCCAGAATGGCGGCGGGGTTTTTGTGCCAGTCATTCTGCAAGCAAGCTGTGACGGCCTCGTTCGCGCCGTCGAGGAGTTTGGCGGTGTTCAACCCCATCACGGTCAAGGGGTACAAGCCGACGTTGGAGAAAACCGAGTAACGACCCCCAACGCTTTTGGGGACGTAAAGGACTGGGTGGCGGCGCGCGCGGGCGTAGAATTCGAGTTTCGAGTTAGGGTCCGTGGTGGCGACGACGGCGGATCGCGGGTGCGGCGGCAAAGCATCGATGAGGGCGGCCGCGTTCGCGACGGTTTCCGTCGTGGTGCCGCTTTTTGAAATCACGTTGATGATGACGCCGCGCTCCGCGTGCAGCGGGTGGCGAACGTGATTGATGGTTTCCGCGACATCGTCCGGGTCGAGAGTGTCCGCGTAAACGACGGCGCACCGTAGCGGGTTTTCGCCGAGCACCGCGTGCTGAACCGCTTTGGTGCCTAAATTCGAGCCGCCGATGCCGTTCACGACGAGTAGGCTTGGCGTTCCTGCCGCGCGCGAGAGGACGAGGGACTCGTTGAGGAACCTTTTTTCAGAGGGTAGGAGGAGGGACGCGTATGGGCTCTTCCAGTCGCGGTTCTTCACGGCGCGCTTCATTTCGTCGAGCGCGGGCGCGAGTTTTTTCGCGGCTCTAGCAAACTCGGCCTTCGAGAAGGTGGAGTGGCGCCAATCGAGGGTGACGGGGAGCGACATGATTGAGGAACCGTGGCGGAGTATTTTAAGTCGACGCCGAAAACTCTACTTCTCTATTTTTCGGAGTGCCGGGATGGCCGACACGAGCGTTTGATCCCTTTTCGGGTTTGAAGTTTCAACCGTTTTGAGGCGAATTTGTTCGAGCGCGCGGCGGGCGTGAACCAAGGCGTCTTTTTCCTTACTGCTTAGAGGGGCGCGCCGGGACAAGCGCGACTTTAATCTGTCGAGAAGAATAATGGTGACGGGAAAGCGGGGTCGGGGGATCCAGCTTTCTCTGATGAGGTAGTGAGTCAAGCGGGTCGTGCTTTCTTCGGAGGCTACTTCGAACTCAAAGTCGCGAGCGATGAGGGCGGGCTCATTTTTCATTGCGGGCGTTGGTTCGTACTCGGGAGGAACGCGGTACGCGTTTTCTCCCCTTGTTCGCGTCGTGATTCGCTCGACGAGACTCGGCACTTCCTCGGCCGCGGGTGGCTGCATTTTTTCGGCTGCTTTCTTGATTTCAGAAGCGGGAATGAGGGTTAACTTGTGGTGGTAATTCAATCGTTGAACGAGTTGCAGCAGAGCGTCAGAGTTTTCTCTCGCAACGGGAATGTAGTGAGTTTCGATGTGGACCGGTTCGCCGTACTGACTGGCGGCCGTTTGCACGTCAACGGGAAAACGGGTTACATGAGCGCCGAGCTGGTTCGCCAACTCGTGAAGGGGAGTTTTAACGAGAGTCAGCGACTCGGGTTCACTTCGGAGTCGAACGGCGACGAACGGCTGACTGGCGCCCCCGCTCTGCACGCCGAAACCAAAGCCGAGGACTTTGACTCCTGTTTTTTGGACTGCTTCGAGGAAGCGGTTGAAGCGTTGCATGGTTTGAAGTCCAACCCGGAAAGCGGTTTGACGCTACGCGCCGTGTGCGGCGTTGAATTCGTCAAGGCTTTTTTGTTTTTTCTCTAAGCCCTTGATGTGGGCACCGCTGGCGAGGATTTCGTAGTCGAGTTTCGCGAACTCTAAGCCCCAGCCTTGCGCCATGGTGAGGGCTTTTTCGGAGATGTGGGGCGCGCAGAGGATGCCGCGCACGGTTTCACCTCGTCGCTTGCTTAGTTCTTCTACGTAGCGGTGGAGTTGCGTGACGGCGGCGAGTTCGGCGGAGCGGCGTTTGAGTTCGATGATGACGAGTTTGCCGTCGGCGTCGCGCGCCACGATGTCGAGGTTTCCTCGCCGCGGCCCGGATTCCTGCTGCAAGGGCACGAGGCCTTTTTCGAGCACGGAGAGGTCTTGCATGAGCAAATCGCTGAGTTCGCGCTCGCTTCCTAAGACCTTGAGTTTGGAGTCGTCGGTGAGGGGGAAGGCTTGGCAGAAGTGGACGCGCTCGAAGCACACGTCAATTTGTTCCTTGCCTTCCTTGCGTTTGCGCATCGCCGTTACCGTGAGGCTGGGGGAGTCATCATTGAGGACGCTCGTCACCGTCGCGCCGGGGCCTTGGTAATTGATGGCCGTCATGCCCGTGCTCTGATGCACGAGAAACGTACCGTCGTGTTTGATGAGTAAGACGCGGTCGCCTTCGCTAAGTTTGGAAGCGGCGCGGCCTTCGTACGACACGCGGCAGTGCCCAATCACGACGCAGAATTTGCCGCCGTTGAGTGCGTCGTCCACGACGCGCTTGGCATCGCGCAACGAAATCGAAGGAAGCTCGTTCATGCGTTTCACTCGAGCGCTTCTTCATCCTCGTCCTTCACGCTTTCTTTCTCTTTCTTCGCGTTCTCGTTCGCTTTCGCGACGTTTGTTTCTGAGGGGGCGGGGGTTGGAGTTGGTTGCGGCGTGAGGGAGGCGAGCCTCTGGCGGACGCGATCGATTTTCACGCGCGC
>JBBILJ010000044.1:0-6978 GCA_037444945.1 Microcaldota archaeon
CGGTCCATCTGCATGCCGGTGATCACGTTCGGGTACTCCCCGAAGCCGTACTCCTTAAGCACGCGCACCGCTTCGAGGGCGAGTTGCTTTCCGCGCGCGCCGACTTTCGCTTTGCGTTCGGCCGCTTTTTTGGCTTCCTTCACCGCGTTAATCGCGTCGCGGATTTCGGGCTTCGCGCCCTTGTAATAAGTGGTCGAGTAGTCCGCGCAGTAACCGCTCACGCGCGCCCCCACGTCGAACAGTACCGGGTTGTTTCCGACAACGATGTTTTCAGGTTGCGCGTGCGGCACCGCGGTTTTGGGTCCGCTAATCACGATGGGCGGGAACGCGTTGAGGGCGGCGCCGCGGCGGCGGACGGACAACTCCACTAGGCCGGCGAGTTCGTGCTCGCTGCGGCGCAGCGTGCCCGACACGAGGACTTCGTCGACGGCTTTTTTGGTGATGGTTTGCGCGTGCGCGATGAGTGCCAGTTCGGTGTCGTCTTTAATCACGCGAAAATCGAGCAGAGGGGTGGAAAGGGGTTGGACGTGGAGTTTTCGTTTTTGGGCGAGGCGGAAACCCATTCCGCCGAGGTAGTCTTCGTCGATGCCGACGCGAAAGGCTTTGTGTTCGCGGAGGAGTTTGAGGAGATTTTTGCGGGCGTCGCGCCACGGCAGGCAGCGGTCGAAGTGCTCCAAATCCTCGCCGCCCGTCGAGAAGTGAACGGATTCGTCCGCAAAAACGAGTTGGAGGTTGGGAAACGAGGCGTCCCCACTATAATACAAGGCGTTCGGCGCGTCGTCGTCGAGGCCTCCGGTGAGGACCGCGTCGAGCTTTTGGCGTGCGAGCCAGTGCTGGAGGCGCTTGATGCGGGCGCGGTAGTCGGCGGGCGTGAAGGGCTCCATGGGGGCGCAAGCGAGGTTTTTTATTGGAGGGGAGTTAAAAGGTGTTCCGATTCGCGTCTCTTTCTCGCAATTTTGCGCAGGAAAACGCGCCATACGAGTTTATGGAATTTGAATAATGGGTGGTTCGCGTGAAGATTAGTGAGTTGCAGCCTGGAACGGGCAAAGTCGATATTGAAGCGGAAGTCGTGGACGTCGAGGAACCGCGCTCGATCAACAAGATGGGGCGCGACTTGCGCGTCGCGAACGCCACGCTGCGCGACGACTCCGGCACGATTACGTTGGTGCTGTGGAACGACAACATCGACAAAATTCAGCCCGGCTCGCGCGTCAAGATCGAGAACGGGTACGTGAACGAGTGGCAGAACAAGGCGCAGCTCACGCTGGGCAAGTTCGGCAAAATGGAAATCCTCGAGTAAACGCCCCGCGCCCTCTCCCCTCTTTTTCCCTCCTCTTCTTTTTCGCCTCCCCGCTATAGCTCCGTCTTTGAGTTTTCGGCGAGCGAACCGCGCTTTTTTAATTTCCCGCCGTCTTGAAGTGCGGCATGACGAACCCTTCCCGCCTCCCCACTCTTCTCTTCCTTCTTCCCGTTCTCATGCTCCTCGCCGGGTGCCTGGGTTCGGAAACCCCATCCGCCACGGCCACGCCCGCCGTGTCTCCGACGCCGTTCCACCTCGAACTCCCTACCCCCACGCTGGTTGCAACCGCAACACCGGTCTCAACCGCGACGCCCGTCGGGACAACCACGCCCAGCCCGACCGCGACGGCGAACGGTTTGCCGGGCTGCACGCTATCCGTGTCCCCCACTTCAGGTCTCGGCGCGTTTGAAGCGACCGTCAACGTTTCGTTCACGAACCTTCCCGTGGACGTGACGCATGCAGACTTGACGTGCTACGCGGGCGCCTCGATTCAAAGCGTCCTTATTCCGCCCGAAAAAGTTTTGTCGCGCGGGTGCTACTACCCCTCCTCGTCCACGTCGACATCCTACACGATTCGCGTGACGGCCGGAACCGCGTTGTGCACCGCGACGGTGTACGCGGGTCCCGCCTCGAGCGCGACGCCCACCCCGACGCCGACAGTGACGGCGGTTCCGCCCGCGACGATAATTTTGACGCTTGCTGGCTCGGCGGCGAACCAGACGCTGGCGTGGGGCACGCTCGTCAACGTTTCCGCGATGGCGAATGCGGGTAGCGTGACTCTCACCATGAATGGGACGACGGTGACGCCGACGAGCACGAGCGGCTTGTTCTTCAATCTTTCCGCGGGAACGTGGGTGTTTAACGCCACTACGGCGGGCAATGCGAGCTACGCGTGGAACTCCCTGACGTATTACTTGTTCCTCACGCCTGTGGCGGGCAGCGCTTCGCTCCTCCTCAACGGGTCTTCCAGCGCGCCTGCACTCACTTACGGGCAGTCGCTGAACGCGACGGGCAGCACGCCTTACGGCTCCCTGACCTTGTACCTGGACGGCTCGAGCGCGTCCAACCCGTTCGTCGGCAACCTCGGTGGCGGCACGCATTACGTGAGCGCGAACTCGAGCGGTGACGGCAACCACACCGCGTTCGGGACTGGAACGAGCGTCACGGTTTCGCCAATTGCGTCTACCGCGTTCCTGCAACTCAACAACACGAGCGGTCCCTCGTGGAGTTACTCCAACGCGACGGGTTACGCGCCAGGTGGCTGGTGCACGGACGCGTTCAGCAATGTTTTCACGCCTTCCGCGTTCACGTGGAACGCGACGAATGCAGTCACGAACGGCACTGCCGGCTACGTGAACCTCGCCGCCTTCCCGAACACGGAACGCGACTTCTCGCTCACCTGCAGCGACGCGAACCACACGAGCAGCACCGCGACGGGTACGCTGCAAATCTCGTGCGTCGGCTGCTGAGACGGGCGCTATTCTCTTTTTTTACCCAAAAATTAGTGTGAGCTCCTGTCGCTTAGTGCAGGAAGCTCGCGTTTTTGGCGTGTTCTTCGGCGTCGGCGAGTTGGTTGTCGGTGAGGATGCCGTGGTGCGTGAGGAGGGTGCGTTCCTTGCGAAGGCTCGTACAAATCATTTCAGGACCATCCGTGTTAATCGTGAAGGGAACTTCCGCCGCGACGACGGCTTGAAGGAGTTTTTTGAATTCGTCGATGTCTTTCACGGCGCCAATGTTGAGGTTGGAGGATGGGCAGATTTCGAGCGTCACGTTGCGGTCGCGCAGCAGCTTGAGCAGGGTGGGGTCTTCGGCGGCGTGAATGCCGTGCCCGATGCGCGTCACGCCGAGGTCTTCGACCGCGTAGCGCACGTCACTCTTGTCGTACTCGCCCGCGTGCGCCGTCACGCCCAAACCCGCGCGTTTCGCTTTCTCGTAGAGTTCAGCAGTGGCAGCGCGGTCAAAAATTTCAGGCTTCAGTGGCCCAGCGAGGTCAATGCCGATGATGCCGCGGCTGCGGTAGCGCACCGCCTTGTCAAGCACAATCGCGTTAAGTTTGGGGCCAAAACCCTGATCCATCATGAGGATAAGACCCGCCTGAATGGGGTACTCCAAGGTGGCGCGATCGAGACCACGAATCGCCGCGCTAATGATGTGGTCGAGGTCGCGCTCGCCGCCCCGATTGCGCTTGAGGGGATTGAAGCGAAGCTCATTGCGCGTAATGAGGGCTTTACGGTACGCGCCCGCCAAAATATAGTACACACTACGCTCCACAGCGTCCGGCGAGGACTGAATGAGTTCCGTCCACTGAAACAAGGCGGCGTACTCTTCGAGTGTCTTGATGGCGCCAGGCTGCACCGTAATGAGTTTCTCAAACGCCCAGTAATTCTTCGACGGCAGCTTAATGCCTTGACTGTGAGCGATTTCCCACAAAATGTCAGGCGGCACGCCGGCGCCGAGGTGGCTGTGCAACTCCGTGAGTTCTTCTCCGAATGGAGCGAGGGTGGACGCGGAAGCAGAAGAAGAGACCATGAAGAAATACGGGGCGCTCAAATAAAACCATTGCGACAGGCGGCAAAAAGCAAACCAGCAGCAGGTTAGAGGGCAAGGCTGGCGAAGGCAAGCAAACCGGCGGCAAGAGCGGCAAGCGAATAGTTGCGCGCCGCCTTGAGATTTTCAACCGTCGGGTCGCGCGCGGCGAGAAGGGTGAGAGCGAGGAGCGCGTCCGCGACCAGAACAAGGGCGAGATACGGGAGTGAAAACATTTGTTGAAGAGGCAAAATGGAGAGGAGAGCCGCGCCGAGAAAGAGAGCGGACGAGGCGCGAACCGTGTTCGAGGCGCCGATAAGCATCGGGAGCGTGGTAGCGCCCCCAGCGCGGTCCCCTTTTACGTCGCGCAGCGTGATGAGCAGCTCTCGCCCGACGCCCGTGAGGAACGCGACGCCGGCCCACAGTGCGAGGAGGGGCGCCAGTACGGGCGTAACGGCGTAGTTACCGTAGAGGAACGAGATCGCCATGCTGGCCGCCACGTATAGGTTGCCGACGAGCGGGAGTTTTTTGAGGACAAGTGAGTAGAGAGCGGCAAGCACCGCGAAGAAGAGCACAATGAGGAAAGCGGGAAGGGAAAGTAGAGAGGCGAAGAGGACGCCGCCGAGAAAAAGGGCGAAGGATGCAATGAGGGCGTCCGAGCGACGCACGCGTCCCGAAACCAGGGGACGCTCGAAGCGGCGGTTCGCGCGATCGGAACCGTAATCCATCCAGTCATTGAAAATAAATGAGCCGAGCGTGACGAGCAATGGCGGCACCGCGATGGCGAGAGCGGCCGCAAAATCCCGCGCCCCGACAAACCATTCCGCAATGAGGACGGCGAAGAGCACAAAAAACGCGTGCTCGGCGCGCGCCAACCTCCACCAGTCCCTAAAACTCATGTCTCCCAAGACCCTCCGCGTCACTGGCTGCACGTTCATTAACGGAGAAGCTATTAAGCGAAACCCGTCTTTTTAACGCATGGATTCCGCGGGTGTCTTCAAAAACGAGTCCGTCCTCCACCCTGAATTCCAACCCGAAACGCTAAGCCACCGAGACGCGCAGCAAACCGAGATTGTCGAAGCGCTGCGCCCCGCCGCGACGGGGCGGCGGCCCGTCAACCTCCTCCTCGTTGGAGGAACGGGAACGGGCAAAACCAGCGTACTGCGACACGTGCTCGGGCAACTCGAAGAAGAGAACTCGCGCCTCGTGGTTTGCTTCGTGAACGCGTGGCAGCACGGCACACGGCAAGCCGTGTTAAGCGAAATCGCACTCAAACTCCGCCTCCTCCTCGTCCGCCGGGGTCTGGCGCCTGACGAAATCCTGCAGCGCATCGCGGAAAGCCTGCGCAACGGCAAAAAAACTCTCGTGCTCGCCGTCGACGAAATCGACGCGCTCGACGGCGCAGAGGGGCGCGTACTGTACGAGTTCACGCGTCTGCAGGAACTTTACGGCGCGTCCGCGGCCGTTATTGGCGCCACCAACGACGAAGGCTACCTCGCTGAACTCGAGCCCCGCATCCGCTCCTCTTTTGCGCCCCGCGTCGTGCCCTTCAAGCCGTACTCGCCGAGCGAACTCAAAGACATCCTCCAAACGCGCGCAGATCTGGCGTTCAACCATGGCGCGTTCACACCCGACGCTGTCGCGCTCGCCGCCGCGCACGGCGCCAAGAACCACGGAGACGCGCGCGTGGCGATTAGTGTACTGTATCAAGCGGGGCGGGAAGCCGAAAAACGCGGCGACGGGAAAGTCGAAGCGAAGCACTTACGCGCCGTCATCGAAGCGGGAACCGTGGAGAAAGGCCTTGTGCAGGCCGTGACGAGCCGCGCCGCCCTTGAAGAGAAAAAAGGTGCTCTCAACGAGGTGGAAACCCTTATCGTCGAACTCCTCAAGCAGCACCCGAAGGGGCTCATGTCAGGGGAGTTGTACGAAAAATTCGCGACCGAGCGCGGAGAGAGCGAACGCACGATTCGCACACACATCGCGTCTCTGCTCGCCAAAAAAATAATCAAGACCACGTTCCTCGCCTCCCGGCAGGGAAACACGCGAAGAATCGAACTCAACGGGTAAGGGTGTCGGGGCATGCTCGAGTTCTTCTCCAAACGTCAATACCGGTTGATTGCAAGCCGGTTCGGGCTCGGCTCGATTAGACGCATCGCGTATTTCCGCAAAGGGTTCCAAACCCCCAAAGTCGTACTCCAAACGCCGAAAGGACGGTTTGTCATTTCCAAGCACCGCCTTTCGAACACAAAAGACGTTATCAGCAAATCGCGCGAGTCCCTGCAATACGAAATCAACTTTCTCAATACCCTCAACCGCTTGCCAGTGCCGCACCACCGCGCCACACTCAAGGGCGAGTATATTCTAGACGTCAAGGGTTTCGGCGTCACGGTTTACGACTATCTGCCGGGCAAATTTCCCACGGGAATCACGCCCGAAATGGCGTTCCAACTCGGCCAGTTCGTCGGCGCGTTACACCGCGCTGGACGAAACTTTAAGAAAGCGTTTTCTGGGCGGCGCAAATTTTACGATCTGACTCCTGCAGTGGTGAAAAAAATGGAGCCGCTTGCGCGTCGGCAGACAAACCCGCAGCTTAAGTCGGTCGTGGAGGAAGTTCGGAAAGGAGTGGAGCGCACCCGCCGAACGGGTTACCGCGCGGCCCGATTCACGTGGACATTAAGCCCGAAAACGAGTTGTTCGAACGCGGGAAACTGACGGGCGTCGTGGATTTCGGCAACTTCTACGTTGACGCATTCGTCATCGACGTCGGCAAAACCATCATGTGGAATTGTTGCCGAAACCGAAAACTCGACTGGAAGCTCGCTCTTGCATTCATGGAAGGATACACGTCGCGCCGAAAAGCGTCGCGCGCCGAACTCGCTTCAATTACTCAATGGATTCTCTTCGCGATTTACAGCCACCTCTGGGTTGACTTATACCCCGTGCCCCTCGGCTACGTGCCAGAAAGCTACACGCTCCGCTTAGTTAACGAATTTCTTCCCATCGCGCGACAACTCGAATCAGAGAATTGATTGAAGAGGCGACGCCCTACCGCGCGCTCACGATTTTGATGACGTCGCCGTTTTGCAGCGCGTGGTCTTTGCCGACGCGCATCTTGGTGCGGCAGTCCACGGCGTGCAAAAACCCGGTGGCGA
>JBBILJ010000044.1:6988-8456 GCA_037444945.1 Microcaldota archaeon
GGAGTGTATTTTTTCGGCGAGCGCGAGCGCGCTCGCGCCGCGCGGAAGAAGGATGGCGTCGGGGAGCACGCTGCCGCGGTGATCCGCGTAGTGCTTCTCGTCCTCGACGGGGAACACAACAATACAGTGCAGAAGCGAGTACACTGCATAATTCAGAGCAGCCTGCACGCCCGTTCCCTTGAAAGACTCAAAAACGTTATGGCGGATGGATTCGAGGGCGTGAAGGACGCGCGGGTCAAGCGAGACACGGGCGGCGTCCGGAATTTCAAAGGCGGCGGCGCCGGGCGCGTAAGTCACCCAACCTTTCGCGGTAGCCTTCTGCAACGCGAGCTCGGAGTCGCCACTACACGCGAATACGACGAGGTCAGGAGCAACGGCCTTGATTTTCTCCAAGTTCGCAGTGGCACGCGACGCGTCGAGAGCGTCGATTTTGTTCGCGAGCACAAGCAGCGGCTTGGTTTTTTTCAGCAGCGCGCGAGCGAGGGGCTTAAACGCGGCGCGCTCCCAAAGACACGGCTGATCAGAGAGATTAAGGTCACGCTGTGTTTCGCGCAACTGGGATTCAAGGACACGCAAGCCGCTTAAGGACTGCGCGAAATCGACGAAGGGACGTCCCTTACTTTTCTTAGCGGCACGCTCGACGACTTGCGCGAGCCAGTTTTCGAGCTCGTCACGCACAAAAACAAGCTGCTCAACGGGGTTAAATGAACCGAGCGCGACGGGATTACCGTTCGCGTCCGTGGAGCCACTCGCGTCCACGACGAGGAACAACGCGTCCGCCGCACTTAAGTCATTGAGAAACTCGTTGCCGCGCCCCTTGCCGTCACTCGCCCCCGGCACGAGCCCCGCCACGTCCGTCACGTTGACGGGGACGCGGCGCACGCCCGCCACGCAGGAGCCGGTCCGCGGCGCGCAGGGGACGCCGAGCTCGACGTGGGGGCAGGGAGTGGTTGCGAACGCGACGCCCTTGTTGGGGTCGATGGTGGTGAACGGATAGTTCGCGACCGCGGCCGTGCCGGCCGTGAGGGCATTGAAGAGCGTCGACTTCCCCACGTTAGGAGGACCGACGAGTCCGAGAAGCATAGAGTATTGTATTTAAAGTCCGCGAATTAAAGAGGTTGGTTTGGTTGGCTCGCATCGCGCCAACTCCGCGAGGTTTACCGCACATGTCCTTCTCCAAAGCCGTCGGGCACGCGTTTAATGCGTACGCGGCGAACGCGAAACTCTTATCGTTCTTCGCGATTCCCTTCCTCATCGCCTTCCCGCTGAGTTTGCTGCTTCCTAACTTTATCGCGTTGTCGGGAACCTTTCTGCGTTTTGGGAGCATCGGGCGCGACATCGGTCTCTTCGACGGCGGCCTGATTGTGCTCGCCTTCCTCGCCTCCCTCGCCCTCTTCTCGTTCTCCATCACCGCCATTAACATGGTGATTCGCAGCCAACGCACCGTCACCAAACTCGGGCACCTTGA
>JBBILJ010000045.1:0-7574 GCA_037444945.1 Microcaldota archaeon
TTGATGGTAGCGGCAGGGCTTTAGCGTGGGCGTTTGGCGGGGTCGAAGCGGACGCGGATTTCGGGTCGGTTTCCTTGGACGAGGTTGAAGTGCAGTTCGTGCTTGGGGGAGAGTTGAGCGGCTTGGGCGAGGCCGCGAATCGCTTCGAGAGGGGTGAGCGTGTCGGGTGCGCTCGGCTCGCGGAGTTCGTTGAGGCGTGCCGTGATTTTGGCAAAGGGTTCGTCGTTGCCGTGCAAGGGAATGCGGAGGAGTCGGCCGCCTTGGGCGAGGGAGTGGCGAATTCCCCATTCGGAGAGTTTGTCACGAAGCTCGAGGCGCGCGTCGTTGCGGTGCCCGCCGAGGTCGCTGCGCCAGCGGTTTTTCGAGACGCGTTCGGGTTCAATGGTTTTGGTTTTATTTGGACGAATAAAGTAGCTGGGCATAGAAAAGTTCGAGCCGCGGGGGGGTTAAAATAAGTTCGCCAACTTACTTTTCAGTCGCTTGAATCGGTTTTCGGGGTTTGGGCGACGGGTGTCGGACTCATGGTCACGAAAGACGATTTCCGCAAGCAGTTCTCGCGCGAGTACAAGAAAAACTACGAAGTCAAACTCTTCCGCGAGGAGGGTTTCGAGCGCGGAGAGTGCGACGTTTGCGGCAAAGGCTTTTGGTCGGCCGGCGAAGGCGAGAGTTGCGGCGATTCCGCCCACACCAAGTACTCGTTCTTCAAGGACAAACCGCTGAAGGAAACGTACGCGAGCTTTTGGAAAAAGACGGCGGACTTTTGGGCCAAACGCGGGCACGAAATCATTCCGCGCTACCCCGTGATTTGCCGCTGGCGCGACGACTTATACTTCACGATTGCTTCCATCGTGGATTTTCAGCACGTTGAAGGCGGGCAAACCAAGTTCGAGTACCCCGCCAACCCCCTCTACGTGCCCCAAATGTGTTTGAGATTCGGCGACATCGCGAACGTGGGCGTAACGGGCCGCCACCTCTCGTGCTTTATGATGAGCGGGCAGCACTCCTTTAACGCACCCAAGGAAGGGTACTGGAAGGACGAGTGCCTACAATACAATTACGAATACCTCACGCAAATCCTCGGCATCAACAAAGGCGAGATTTCGTACGCAGAGGACGTGTGGACGATGCCCGACTTCTCCACCGTCGGCCCGTGCATCGAGTCATTCGCCAAAGGCTCGGAGTTGGTGAACTCTGTCTTTACGGAGTACTCGTGGAACGAAGAGAAAAAGAAACTCGAGGACTCGACGATGAAAGTCATCGACGTGGGTTGGGGCTTCGACCGCTTGCTGTGGTACTACAACGGCAACCCAACGGTTTACGACGCCGTGTTCCCCAACGAAATCGCGTACATGAAGAAGCGCGCGAGCATCGAACTCGAAACCGACGTGTTCAAGCACTACACCTCCCTCGCCGCAACGCTCGACGTGGAGTCCCTACACACGTTTAAGGCGGAGAAAGAAAAAATCGCGCGCGAACTCGGCATCACGATCGCGGAGTTAGAGAAAGGCATCGCCCCCATGCAAGGCATTTACGCCATCGGCGACCACGCGCGAACCTTGCTGTTCGCGCTCGCGGACGGCGGTCTGCCCTCGAACACGGCGGGCGGCTACAATTTGCGCGTTCTGCTGCGCCGCAGCCTCGGCTTCATCAACGAGTACGGGTTCGACTTCGGCCTTTACGATTTGATGGAGATGCACGCCAAAGACCTCAAGAACGTGTTCCCTGAACTGCTTGAAAACGTGGAGTACGCGAAACCGATTTTGGAGGTAGAGAAGCGCAAGTACGAATCCACTTTGGTGAAGGCGCGCGGCGTCGCCTCGCAAATCGTTGCGCGCAACAAACCGCTTTCGGCGGACGAAATGGCGACGTATTACGAGTCCTCAGGCCTGACGCCGGAAATTTTGGAGAAAGTCGCGAAAGAACAAGGCAAGGAAATCGCGATCCCATCGGAGTACTACTCTCGCCTCACCAACAAGCACGTGATGGATAAAAAGACCGAGAAAGTGCCCGCCGAAATCATCAACCTTCCCAAAACTAAAACCACTTACTACGACACGCCTTTCGTGTTCGAAGGCGAAGCAAAAGTCGTCTACTCCAAGGGAACGAGCGTCGTGCTCGACCACTCCCTCTTCTACCCCGAAGGCGGGGGGCAAATGAACGACGAAGGATGGCTGGACGGGGTGCGCGTCGTGAACGCGCAAAAGCACCACGGCGTCATCGTCCTCACCCTCGAAAAACCGCACGAATTCAAAGTCGGCGCCAAAGTCAAAATGAAAGTGGACGAGGCGCGCCGCCTCGCCATCATGAAGCACCACACCGCGACACACATCGTGTTGAATTCGGCGACCGCCATTCTGGGGCCGCACGTCTGGCAAACCGGCTCACGCAAGGACAGCGACGAGGCGCATGTGGATGTGACGCACTTCGAGCGCCCCTCCCGCGAGCAAATCGAAGCCATCGAGAAACTTGCAAACCAGCGCGTGCTCGAAGGCCACCCGGTGACTTGCAAGTACTGGGACCGCATCGAAGCCGAGCGAAAATTCGGTTTCCGCGTCTATCAGGGCGGCGGCGCTATCGCCAAACAACTGCGGTTAGTACACGTGGGCGATATTGACGTGGAGGCGTGCGGCGGCACCCACGTTTTGAATTCGAAAGACCTCGGCTTCATCAAGATTACGAGCGTGGACCAAATCCAGGACGGCGTGATTCGCTTCTACTACAAAGCCGGCCCCGCGGCGCTTGCGCACACGCAGCAAATGGAGCGAACCATTGAAGACACCGCGGCCGCCATTCACACGACTCCCACGCACTTGCTTTCCGCGACGCTGAAAATGGTGGAGGAGTGGAAGGAGCGCGGCAAAAAGTTGGAAAAGCGGGACGCGGAACTCGCGGACGGCTACGCGGACAAGTTGGTGCGCGAGCACGCGAAAGACTTATTCGTTCAAGCCGAAAACTTGGATTTTGAAGCCTCCCTGCTTGAGAAAATGGCGGGCCGCATCGCCACCAACAACGGATTCGCCTGCCTGCTACGCAACCGTGAGGGCTTTGTGGTGGCGGCGGCGCACGCGGAAAGCCAACGCAACGCCATCGACCTCCTCAAAGCAACGGGCGCGAAAGGCGGCGGCAACGTGCAGTTCGCGCGCGGCAAAATCACGGAGTGACTCGTTGTGAGCGACGCACCACTCAACCCCAAAAAACGCCCTCTCGGCGTCGTCCTCACCATCATCCGCCACGGCGACGAAACCTTATTCATCAAACGTACTCAATCACCGTACAAGGGCTTGTGGGCGCTCTTAGGCGGCAAAATCGAGTTCAGCGAGAACGTTGAAGACGCGGCGGTGCGGGAAGCCTTCGAGGAAACCGGGTTACGCTGCTCCTTTGTTCGCGTGTGCGGGATTGGTTCGGAAGTCATCTTCGAGAACGGAGAACCCCTTACTCACTTTCTCTTGTTCGCGTGCGAACTCAAGGCACCCTCCCGAGACGTGACGGCGGGAGAGGAAGGCGTGCTGCGGTGGTTTTCGCGCGCCGAGTTGGAGAAGGCGGGGGAGGGTTTTGTGCCGAACGATGTCCCCATGCTGCGCGAGTTCGTCCTCGAAAACAAGGGCGCCATCCGCGTCCACAAGATGCGCATGCGAAAGGACGGGGACCGCTACGAGCTCAAGTCCTTCCACGCGTGAACGTCGCTCACGTTTGTTTGGGTTTTTTGGAAAACTGGACAACTTTTTTTGAAATTCGCGCGAAAAAGCGGGCTTGAATTTTTAAGAACACGCGCCCTAAACGCCTTCACGATTTTTCGCATGCCAGTCGACTTGCTCACCTATTTGCTCGCGGAGAGCCACCGCTACCCGGAGCTTGAGCATCACAAGGATCACGCCTTCGTCGTTGCAGCCATCCTCATCGCCCTTATTGTCATCGCCAAGTTCGGCGTCCACTTGTTCTAAAGCGAAGCCTTTTTTTGGCCGCGCCGGTTGCTTGTTTTCGTGGAAGTCGAGATTCGCGTCGGGAGCGTCACGCTCAAAGGCTTGCTCGAAACCCCGCTCAAACCCAAGGGCTTGGTGTTGTTCGCGCACGGCAGCGGAAGCGGGCGGCTGAGTCCGCGGAACCAGTTCGTCGCCGCCGAGTTGCGGAAAGCCGGCTTTGCGACGCTCCTCTTCGACCTCCTCACACCGAAAGAGGACGAAGTGTACGAGAATCGCTTCAACATCAACCGTTTAGCGGAGCGCTTGCTCGCCGTCACGCAATGGGCGACTAAACAAAAAGGCCTTGAAAAACTGGGCGTCGGCTACTTCGGCGCGAGCACGGGTGCCGCCTCCGCACTGCAAGCCGCCGCTTCAAGACGAGAAATCTTTGCTGTCGTGAGTCGCGGGGGCCGTCCCGACTTGGCGGCGTCATTCCTCGGCAAAGTGAAGGCTCCAACGCTCCTCATTGTTGGCGGTGAAGACCGCGACGTCATCGAAATGAATCGCTGGGCGTTCGAGCGCCTCGCCAGCGTGAAGGAGAAGGAGTTAAGCATCGTGCCGAGCGCAACTCACTTGTTCGAGGAGCCCGGCACCCTCGAAGAAGTCGCGCGCCTCGCCACCGTGTGGTTCAAGCGATTCCTCGCCAAGGCGCGCGCCTGACGTTTTCGCAACGGTTTTAAGAACCCCAATTCTTATCGAACCGTGAAGCCCTCGACCGCACTCCTCGCCCTCCTTTTCGCCGCCGCCATCGTTCCATTTGCGGCCGCGGACATTTACATTCCCAGCATTGACGTCCTGCCGCCAACTGAAAACGCGATGACTTTTGACGTGTTTAGTGGCGGGAACGCGCTTGCACCCTCCGCCGCGCAATTAATGTACTGCTACACCAAAGAGCAACTCCAGCGCGTCGGGAACTCGGCAAGTGCAGATTATCAGTACTACATTAATCAGTTCCACATTGGGAAATACCCGCCCGCAACAGAAGCAGAAGAGGCGTTGCTCAAACTCAACTTTCCCGATGAAGCGCGCGACTGCGTGTGGCTGTCTTCAGGGCTGTTTTCCGAGGCAACCATTCGGAGTTGTACGGGAAATCGATGCAAATTCCCCTTTTACAAGTTAGCCTTTATGGCGTACCCGTGGACAACGACGTATCGATTGGCGGTTTATGACTCCGCGACTTCCAGTGCGTTCGTTTCTTCGCCCCAGCCGACGAGGTTTGGGGATTATTACCGCGCCGACTTGATGGGGGATGGCTCGATAAGTCTTTCGCCTGAAATGCGCGGCGTTCGTGACGAGGACTGGGCGCTTTTCCCGATCGCGCTTGTTGCAACGCTGTTTGTTGAGTTGTTGCTGGCGGCCTTGTTCTTCTCCGCGCAAACCGGCCGCCGCCGAATGCTGTTAAGCGTCGGAGTCGCGAACATCGTCTCGCTTCCAATCGTTTGGTTCGTGATTCCGCAGTTCACGAGCAACATCTTGGTTCTCGAAGGGTTCGCGGTCCTCGCCGAAGCCGGCATCCTGTACGCCATGAACCGCGACGCGATTTCGTTCAAGCGGGCGCTCGGCACGAGTTTTGTCCTCAACCTCGCCAGTTTCCTCTTCGGCTACCTTCTAATGCCTATTTTGAGCATGGTAGTTCTACCGTTCCTTCGCGTTTGAAAGAAGTAGAGTGCCGAGGGCGAGATTTGAACTCGCGGCCTCCAGATGGCTCGAGCAAAAAGCCCTGCAGAGTTGTCGTCCCTTTCGGGGGGACTTTTTTGCTTTATGAGTCTGGCGCTCTAACCAACTGAGCTTTCGAGGCAGCAAAACCAGGCAGGGTTTGTCGCTGCTACCTCGGCTCTTAAGGAGCCTCTCGGCAATTGCGGATTAGGTGCGCCCGGTTTTTTAACTCCTCGCGACGATAGGTTGGGTTATGGATTGGATGTCGTGGGTGCAGGGTTTACGCTGGCCGATGCTCGATTCCCTCTCGCCTCTGCTTGAACAGTACTACCCCGCTGTGCTCGCGCTCATCGCGGGCTTGGCGTTGGTTTGGTCACGCAAGCGCAAAACGCTTCTCTTCGCGATCCTTCTCGCCTTCGCTCTGACGGAGGTCGCGAAAGGGTTTTACGCGCAGCCGAGGCCGTGCCAGCTCGACACCTCCCTCATCAAAGCCGGGTGCGACGCGGACTTTGGTTTTCCAAGCGGACACGCCTCCACGATATTCGCGTTGCTGCCCGGCATTCTGACTGCTTCGGTTTTCCCCGTCTTTTTGTTGTTCGCGCTCTTCATCCTCTTCACGCGCCTCTACTACGGGGCGCACTCGCTGATGCAAGTGGCGGGGGGCGCGGCGCTGGGTTTGGCGTGCTTTTACGCGGCAGACTGGCTGCTTCACCGCCTGGGTTGGGGGGAGGATGAGAAGGAGATAACGCACCGTTCTCCCAGCAACCAATCCCGCGCGGCGCGGGGTTGGAGCGAGGACGGCCGCCAGCTCGCCCACATTTTCTTAGGCCTCTTCGCGCTCGCGCTACTACTCACGTTCGGCCGCGAAACCGCCGTCTTGCTGCTCCTCCTCGTCGTCGCGGGTGGCTTGCTGCTGCAAAACCAGTTTTTGCGTGGCCGCGATCCCCGCCTCGTGCAGCGGCTCTTGGACGCGTTCGAGCGCCCCGGCGTGATGGTGGGGAGCGGCGCGTTTTACTACGCGTTGGCCGTCCTGCTGCTCGCCACCTTCCCTCAAGCGCCGGCCGCCGGCTTGGCGTTAATCGCGATTCTCGCCGTGGGAGACGGGTTGAGCACCATGGTGGGGCGCCGCGGCTCACGTAAGCTGCCATGGAACGCGAAAAAAACAGCGGAGGGTTTGGCGGCGTTCATCGTCGGGGGCGGCGCGGTGGCGCTCGCGTTCGTCGGTTGGCTTCCCGCCTTGCTTTTCGCCGTCATTCTCGGAGTCGTAGAGACGCTGCCGTTGGGCTTGGATGACAACTTGACCATTGGTTTAGCGGGCTGCGTGCTCGCGGCCGCGTTACCCCTGCTCGGCGTCGCGCTGGTTTAAGAGTTCGCTTTTCGCTTAGAATCAATCAGGGTTTTTGTTGATGCACGGAAAATTCATCGTTTTCGAGGGCCTCGACTCGGCGGGAAAAGCCACGCAAACGCGCTTGTTAGGGGAGGCGTTGAAGGCGAGAGGAAGACGCGTGGAGTCTTACGCATTCCCCACCTACGAGAAAACCGAGTTCGGCAAAATGGTACAGCGCTACCTGCGCGGAGAGTTCGGCCAGAAAGAGGAAGTCGGCGCCGAACTCGCCTCCTTGTTGTACGCGGCAGACCGCTACCAATTCAAACTCCCCATCCAAGCCGCCCTTGAAGGCGGCGCGTTCGTGGTGAGCGACCGCTACACGCCCAGCAACGCCTTCCAAACCGCCAAACTACCCCCCGCGCAGCATGCCGCATTCAACGAGTGGTTGTTTCGGGTGGAGTCGCGGCTGCCGCAGCCGGACGCCGTGGTTTTTCTAGACGTCCCGCTCGCGGTCTCGCAAAAACTGCTCGAGACGCGCGGCGGCAAGACGGACCTGAAAGGGAAAACGAGGGACATTCACGAAGAGGACGCCGCGTACCAAGCCCGCGTGCGCGAAGCGTACCTCGAACTCG
>JBBILJ010000045.1:7600-7877 GCA_037444945.1 Microcaldota archaeon
AATGGGCCGTGATCGAGTGCGCGGACAACAACGGCGAATTCAAGTCGCGCGACGAAATTCACGCGACCGTGCTTAACGCGTTAAAGAAACGAGGCGTACTGGAATGACGATTCACTTTCTCGACGACGAACTCGACCGCTTCCGCTTCGACGATGGAGACGGCGATGACGACGGCGACGATGACGGAAGCGAGGGCGGCGGCGATGACGACGGCAACGATGAGGGGGGACCGGACGACGGCGATGAGCCCGCCAAGAAACCCGACGAACCCGAGAAA
>JBBILJ010000046.1:0-7743 GCA_037444945.1 Microcaldota archaeon
GAATTCGTCAATCAGCTCGGCAAGCTGATTGACGAATTCACACCAAGCGTGCGGGTTCCCTCTGCGCTGGGCGTTCCTGAAAGGATGCCGTTGAGGTGAAGGGAGAGACTAAAGGGCGGGAAGTCACCCGCGGTTCCGAGGTAAAACGAGTAAGGGCCCTGCGAACCCGCGGGGTTATTCGTCAGGCTGGACGATCCGCACAAGTTCGCGGTCTCTTTAGGGTTAGGTCGCAGAGCGAATACTCGTACGGCGTCCCCACATCGCCGTTCGGAAGGGTGGGAGGCGCCAACAATGTTATTTTTGTGGTTGTCGGGTTTGCGTTCTGCCCCGCGCCAAGCGAGGCAGTGCAGCCGCTCACCGAAATAAAGGAGAGAGCGAGAAGACTGGTCGTGTAACGTGAAAAGGTGTTCTTCGCCAGGGGTAGTAGCTCTACTGTTCATTATAAACGCATGCGCTTCGCGCGTCAAAAAACGTTGTTCGCGTCCAACTTTCTTTTCTCTACTCGCCTTTCGCGATGTCGACGAGTTGCTGCAAACTGAGTTTGGACCACCCGTCGGGTCGAGTGGCGCTCGTGCCGCACAAACAGAGTTTTTTGGAGTGGTGTAAGAACCAGTTCGCGTCGGGTTCGAGCGCGCGCACGTTCTCGAAGACGGGCGTTAAATCGATGCGGGTGCCGGCCTTGGCGCGAAACTGGCGGTAACCCTTCACGGGGTTCACTAAAATAATTAAGTCAAAACCCGAATTGTACGCTTTGGAGTCCGCGCGTCCCGCCGTGGTTTCGAGCGCCACGGTTTTGCCGAAGCGCGTCTCGAATTCTTGGCGTTTGCCCCAATCCAAGTCTAACAAGGCGCGTTCGCGTAACTCGGGGTAGAGTGCGTCCAGCATTTCGTAAACCAGGGCCGTGGTTTTCGTGGAGTCCCCGTTTGAGTTCGAGTTCGCCCCGCTCACGACGGTGCCAATCGTGAAATCCAGCACCTCGAGGGGCGCGTTCTTTACTTGTCCCGTGTCGTCTTTGTAAACGAAGTCAACCAGTTTCTGAATCGCTTGACGGTCCACGTCGTTTTTGGGTCCGTAACCGTTTCCGAGCAGCCACTTCCACACCAGCGTGGTCGCGCAATCACCGACGAGGCCTTTGTGCTCGTCGAACAATCCGCCCCCGACGCCCACGTGAACGACGTTGGGGTCGGAATCAACGGGTTTGCCGTCCAGGGTGACGGGACCCTTGCCCAACTGGATGAACGCTTCCTTGGCGTCGTGAAAATCGGGGTGGAAGCGCCGCAGTAACCAGAATGCGGCCGCGTCATCGAGGTGCGGGTTAAGGTGGGTAACTAAAAGTTTAGTCATGTTAGTCGGAACGCCTTTTTGCGTTTCGTTAACCCGATTTGCGGGCTTTCTTGCTTTTCTCTTCGAAAAACTTTTCGATTAAGTCGAGCAGCGCTGCGTCGAGGGTTTCAACCATTTTCAGCTCGCGCGCCTGCTTGAGCGTGAACCAGTTGCGGCCGCGCCCTTCGGTTTGCTGAAATTCCTGTCCCGCGAAAGGGGCGGCGTAGAGCGTGGCTTCGACGGTTAAGTTCTTGTTCGGGATTTCGCGCTTGATGCGGCCGAGGAATTTCGCGTCCCGCAAGTGAATTCCGAGCTCTTCGAGGGCTTCGCGTTTCACGGCTTGCTCCTCGGACTCTTCGTACTCGATTCCGCCGCCGAAGAAGCCCCAGCGTTCGCCGACTTTCGAGGTGTCGCTGCGATCCTGTAGCAGGACGCGGTTCTTATCGTCGTAAAAGACGAGGAGGGCGGCACGGCGTTGATTCATGTAGTCAGCCTCACTTCTTTTCGAGCACGAGGAATAGGTGGTCGCGCTCGAAGGGGAATAAATCAATTTTTTCCTTCACGATAAAGTGCGGCTGCAACTGCGTGATGACTTTGGAGTACACTTGCTTGGGAGGCGCGACGGCGTCAATGCTGCGTGCCTTGATTGCGAGCATCGCGATGCCGCTTTTTTTGAGGAACAATTTGGAGTTTTCGACGAGGATTTGGGCTTGGTCGCGGTCCGCGACGTCTTCGTAAATCACGTCGACTGGCTCCAAGTCTTTCTCGTATCTCTGCGGCAGGCGCGCGTCCTCAAGGAGGGGCAGCATGTTTTCGCGCGTTTCGCACACGCGCAGCAAGTCGCGCATGGCGCGCGCGCTGAACTCGAGCGCGTACAGCTTGCTTTTCGGGCCGATGATGTCGGACACAAACGAGGGCGTGACGCCGTTCGCGGCGCCGAGGTAAAGGATCTTGACGCCCGGCTTAAACGGCCACGCGTGCAACCCCTTGAGGATAGCGGCCGCCAGTTTGGATCTCTTGGGGTCCCAGAGACGGTACTCCTCGCCGCCCTCCTTCACAATCGGCTCGTCGTGCACTTGAAAGCCCTTCACCAGGCTTTTCGTGGCGATGGCGCGCTTGCCTTGCTTTTGGGCGAAGTAAACGCCCTCGAATTCGCGGTGTTTCTCCATGCAGCACTCAACTCCTTGGGAAAGCGTGAAAACCTCGTTAATGCCAGTTTAAAAGGCGGGGAAAGTCTTTTACGCTTCCTCGCCCCTCCTCGTTACCGGGGCGGAAATCGGTTCATGCCAGACGTCAATGATCCTGAAGACTTGCCGTCGTACCCCATCGTGGCGCTCGACGCGCTGTGGACGACTCTACTCGAAACGGGGCCCCTGCCCTGGATCGCGATTGCCGTCCTCGCCTACCTCTTCTTCACGCGCTTCTCCTAACCCTTCGGCTCCTCACGAATTTGAGCGAAACGCGCGTCCAAATCCGCCTTAAGCTTGTCCGCAATAAAGTGCCTCGTGTAATAATCCGCCTTCGCCGCAATCGCGAGTTTGCCAGCAAGGGCGCGCGCAATCCGCCCGCGCTGCTCAAGAGGCGCGCTGCGAATCACGGACGCATGAAAAATGATGCCGTGCTTAGGCGGCTTGGTGTGCGAGCGCAAGTGCTTGAATAACGCTTTTTCGGCGCCGATGACTTGAATCGTGCTCGACGGCATCTCCGCCAGCCTCGACAGACCGCCGGCTTCCGTCACTAACTTGGAGGCCACGCTGGGCTCGACGAGAGTTGAGAGGTTGGGAATGATTTGCTTGGCGAGCGAGTCGATGTATTTCTCGGAGCGGTGCCTCGTCTCCACCAAATTCTTCACGGCTAACGCCAAGGTTTGAACCGCTTCCCGATCCTCGCTGGAGAACTCGGCGCCATAACTCGTCTTGGCTTTCGCGACGACTCTCGCCCCGAGCTCGGGCCCCAGAATTTTTTCGCTCTCGCCTTTCGCGGCGTGTTCCTTGTCGCCGAACGCCGCAATCCAAGCGGCCGCTTTCTCCGAGTCTTGGGCTTCAAATTCGGGGTAATTGAGACGGAACCACTCGTCCAGACGCGTGTGGAGTAATGCGACGGCTTCGTCCACGTCGGTGAGCGAGCGCACGGCTTGAATGAGTAAAACGTCTTTTTGCGAGAACGCTTTCTTAACGCCGGCTTTGGCTTTCGCCATCAATTCGCTGCGCGCAGTCACCATAGGCAAAACCCGTTTACGATTCTTCCCGGCCCTCCCCGAAAACCCCTTGGCGGGGCGACGAGCGTTGGGCGGTAGCTGAATAGGTTTTGCGCCGCCC
The DNA here is from genome assembly GCA_037444945.1 of Microcaldota archaeon. Classification (GTDB taxonomy): domain Archaea; phylum Micrarchaeota; class Micrarchaeia; order Norongarragalinales; family JBBILJ01; genus JBBILJ01. The sequence continues at coordinate 3,642 of JBBILJ010000046.1, forward strand.
AGCTTTTTAAAGTGGGGTTTCTAAAACAACTCTCCTCAACTATTCCTTATTGGTCCAAAAAACACTCATGGCTACTCCCACCCCTGACTTGACGGAAAAAGTCACGAATCTCTGCCTTCGACGCGGCATCATTTTCCCAGCGAGCGACGCGTACGGCTCCTTCGCCGGCTTCTACGATTATGGCCCCTACGGCGTCGAACTCAAAAACAACTTCCAAGCCCTCTGGTGGCGGCACTTCGTGCACCAACGCGACGACGTCGTGGGTTTGGACGGCTCGATTCTCGCCAACCCCTTAGTGTGGAAGGCGTCGGGGCACGTGGACAACTTTGGCGACCTCTTAACTGAATGCATGAAGTGCCACACTCGGCACCGCGCGGACCACCTCATCGAGAGCGCGACCGGGATGGCGGTCGACGGCTTTAGTCAAGAACGTATTCAAGCGATTTTGACGGAGAAAAAAATTGTGTGTCCCGCCTGTAAAGGCGCTCTCTCGCCGGTCACGTTCTTTAAACTCATGTTTTCCACGCGCGTGGGGGCCACGGATGATGAGAAAAGCGTGACTTATTTGCGTCCCGAAACGGCGCAAAGCATTTTCGCGGCTTTTAAAATCCTCTCGCAGACCTCGCGCAAAACGCTGCCGTTTGGTGTTGCGCAAATCGGCAAAGCGTTTCGAAACGAAATCGCGCCGCGCAATTTTGTGTTTCGCTGCCGCGAGTTCTCCCAGGGCGAAATCGAGTTCTTCATCCACCCCGACCAACTCCAAAACTGCCCGCTGCTTTTACCCGAAGATCGGGCGCGAACCGCGTTCGTTCTCACCGCCGCGAATCAAGACAACCAAACCGCTGGCCAAACGCTGAGCATTGGGGACGCGCTGGAGCAAAAAATCATTGGTACGCCGTGGCACGCGTACTGGCTCTCCCAAGCCCTCGCCTTTTTCGAGAGTGCGGGTTTGCGCAAGGAAAACTTGCGCTTGCGGCAGCACGTGAAAACCGAGCTCTCTCACTACTCCTCTGAAACGTGGGACCTCGAGTACAATTACCCCTTCGGCTGGAAGGAGTTGTGCGGGATTGCGAACCGCGGCGCCTTCGACCTCACGCAGCACTCCAAATTCAGCGGCAAGGACCTCTCAGTGTTCGACCAAGCTTCGAGCAAGAAAGTCACGCCCGTCGTGATTGAGCCCTCGTTCGGCATCGACCGGGCGCTGTTCACCCTCCTCGTCGACGCGTACTCGGAAAAAACCGAAGGCGAGGGCGAGAAGAAAGAGACGCGCGTCATCCTCAAACTCCACTCTTCCCTTGCGCCCTTTAAGGCCGCTGTGTTTCCCTTGATGAAGAAGGATGGCTTGGCGGAAAAGGCGGAAGACGTCTACAAGGCGCTCAAGCAAAAGTTCTTGGTGGATTACGACGAGGCTGGGAGCATCGGCAAACGCTACGCGCGCCATGATGAAATCGGCACCCCGCTCTGCGTTACGATTGACTACGACACCCTCCAAGACAACACCGTCACGGTCCGCGAAAGAGACACCGGAGAGCAAAAGCGCGTGAAAATCGCGGAACTCCAATCCATCGTTGCCGCAAGCCTTGAGTAAGGCTTTTATAGAAGTGCTTTTTTTGCCGTATTCAGGGCTTGAAAGGGCAATCCTTTTAAATTATGAGGGCATAAGGGCTGCATAGGTGGTTTAGTTATGGCTACAATCGTAAAGAGTGTTGTCGGCGACGCCGCGAAGAAGGCTGGCGTTCGCGTGTCCGCGGATTTCTATGATGCCCTCGACAAGAAAGTCGCGGCCTACATCGTCGAAGCCGTCAAGCGCGCCAAAGGCAACAACCGCAAAACCCTCATGGCGTACGACCTCTAAACGTCGCAAGCCAACTCGCACAAAAAAAACCGACCCGGACTCGAAAGAGAAAGGGCGGTCACCCTATTTTTTTCTAAAATTTCAGCCAGATTAGCAGAATGTTTCCGCAATCGGCCCGTTGTTTTTTTCTATATCAAACTAAGTTTTAATCCAACCAAAAATTCGAAAAATTTCAAGACCCGCAGCTATTGCCGTTACGATTGTTAGTGCCAGCATTACTAATGTGAGCTTTTCTGCACTACGATTCATCGTAGCAAGTTCCTTCAGATAACTTGAGGATTCTCAAAGGGCTGAGCTCATTGCCGCCAAGTCGCTGTTTATTACGGAAAAAGAAGAATGCAATGTTAAAACTGAATTATTCAACTCTTTAAGCTCTTCTCTAAGTTGCTGATTCTGAACTATTTTCGTCAAATCTCCTAATGCTTGAATCGTTTCCCGTTCAGAACCTAAAAATCCCATAATGATGACCTTTTAGTATCCAAGCTCTTTCTTGACTTCTTTCAGTCCTTTCCCGCACTTCGAACAACCGTTTAAAGTCCAAAGTCTTTTTGAATTTCTGTTTTTGTCTTGCCGCAATTTTTACAGTCACCGGTAATTATCAGTTCTTCTTCGGTGTGGGACACTGCGCCTCCGCGTTTACTTGAGTTTCGAACGGTTTTGAAACTCTTAATGGCGGGGACGGCCGGTTTTTGACAAAAAGGGCAAAAAACTAGTGATTCAGTCATGTTTCCTGACTCTTTTTCGTTAGATGGCCTTCGGCTAGGAGGGCGTCTTTGTGATAGATTTCTTTGTTGCTGGCATTAAACTCGTGTTTGACTTGTACTTTCAACTTGTAAAGGTCGTATAATTGCCAGCTCACGGGAACGTATGCTCGTTTTCCTCGGCGTTTCTGAACTTTAATTTCGAAACCGACGAGGAAATGGTTTGCATCTGAGGTAACCTTTGGGTTTGCGGATGGCTCAAGGTAGAATGCGCGAAACGTTGAGTCTCTGCTTTTCTTATTGTAGGTCTTACATTCAAGATACGCTGTCTTGTTTTTTCCGAGTTGAATTTCGATGTCAGGGTAGCCCGATGCTTTATGTCCTCCCTTTCGAGTTCTTGGAATTGCTGCCTTCAGGCCGGTAGAGTTCAGAGCGTTTCGAACGAACGGTTCGATATAATTACCAACTTCGTTTGGACGTTTTGAAAAGATGCCTTGCTGGAATGCGGTTTTTAGGGCCTTGTTCATCGCGCCGCGCAATTTTTTGAGAACCTCAGCACCGATTCGGTTGTTGTCTTTGAACTCGATGACAGAAAATCCGGTTGTTCCTTTGATGACTACTGGAAAAGGAACATTTTTGAGGGGGTTGCAAGAATTTGGCGACGGTCTCTTCAAGCGATTTGGTATAGTCATCATCCATTGTATTTTACGCCTTGTTAGTAAACGAGTTTCTTTTGGGTTTTCTCTTCTTGAATTTCTTTTTCCCGCCCTTTAATCCGCATTTCTGCGATTTTAGCGTAACTCGGGTCTATTTCGGTTCCAACATAGTTGGCGCCAAGCTTGATCGCGGCGAGGGCAGTTGTTCCAATTCCTGTGAAGGGGTCGTAAACGACGAGTCCTTTCTTAACTCCGTGCAGTTTGATGCACATGAGGGGTAGTTTTTCAGGAAAAACGGCAGGGTGTGGTCGTTTTTCTTGGATTGTTTCGTACGGGATAAACCAGACGTCGCCTCGATCTCTTTTGTCTTCTTTGGAACCCCAGCGTTCAATATTTGATTTGTATTGGTACGGAACGCCGACGGACAGTTTGTCGATTTTAGTAATACCTTTCTTAGTGAAGTGGAAGATGTTTTCGTGACAGTTGTTCAGATAACGCTCGCTGTTGATTGGCTTGTAGTGCCCAATCGCTAAATTGTCTTTAAGGCCGTTGCTTTCGCCAACGTCTTCTTTCGTAATCGCGATTGACTTGACCCAAATAATGTCGTTTTGAAGAGCGAAGTGTTTTCTGAATCGGTTTTCAACATCGTACGGAATGACTAGGTCGGAAGGTTTTCCGCCGACGTTTAAGAAAAACGAGCCGTCGTCTTTCAGCACTCGTTTGCTTTCAATAGCGACTTGCTCGAGCCAGTCCAAATACTCGTTTCGCTCAAGGTCATCTCGGTAAATCGTATAGTCTTTACCGATGTTGTATGGCGGGGAAGTAACGATAACGTCTAATAGCGAATAACTTAAATATTGGAACTTCCTAAGCTGTGTATGGTTTGGGAT
>JBBILJ010000047.1:0-7723 GCA_037444945.1 Microcaldota archaeon
CCTTCCCCTTCCCCTAAGGCGTGTGGCGGCGTGTTCCAGAAGCGCTCCACGACTGGTTGCGTGAATGATGCGGGCTTGATTTTGGGTGCGGGCTTCCTCGTCTTGCTGCTCTTGGGGGCGGCGTACTGGTACACTCAACAAGAGGCGTAAAAAAATGTTGTTTGAAACGAAAAATTTTGAATGTAACGCGATGAACAAGCCTGGGGAAGAACCCTATATTGGTTGTTTTAGTAAGAAACCAGTACTGCACACCGCCGAGAAGGCTTACGTTAGGATTGGAAAAGACATTACGCTCGGTGGAGTAGATTGCGAGAAAATTGGTCGCGCGAACCAGTACCTGGTTTGCACGCCGAATAAAGCAAAGAGGGCTGAGCACTAAAGTGATTGAAAATGGTGGACTGGTGAAACAATAATGGCCGAAAACCTCGAAATGGCGACTGAATTAGGTGTCACTCCTCGACTTAGGGGTTGGAAGTGTAAGGAGGTCGGCGCAATGCAAGGCATTAGAGAACTTGCTTGTGAATCTGAAATTGCGGTCGTTACTTTTGAGTTAGACCGGCGTATAACTATGGAGCCTAAAAGTCTGAAAGACCGGGTTCGATGTATCGACGTAGAAAGCGAAAACTTTTCTTCGTGCGTAGTTGAACCAAAGACTCTTCATGATTCAAGCAGATCGCGGTCCCTCGAAATCGCTGGCGCACGCCAACGCCTCCAAGAACGAAAGGGAAGTAAAAATGGTTGAAAAATACGCGATAAACATTCACCGCAAACTCGAAATCTACCCTTTGCCGTACGCTACGGGTGTTTTTACTTGCTACACGGACGGCGAGTTCTTGAACGTGTGCGCGAAATCCCCAATCGTCGTTGACGCGTATGGAAAAGTAAAAGTCGTCTCCCCAATCCCTGAGGGTTCGACGCGAAGTTTTGACTCGTTTCAGAAAGCTTCGAACGCGTTGGCGCGCGAGTACGCGGTAGACCAAGTCGGGGAAGTAAAAAAAATTATTGCGACAAAAAGCGAAGTCACGGATGACTACTATGAGGCGGACTACGAAATCGAGCGTGAATAAAAAATGGTCGTACAAACTCTAAAAGAAGGCTTGTTCGTCCGCGGTTGGACGTGTAAGTACGAGCCCGAACAGTTGATTGCCTGCGAGGTTCCGGGTAGAGCGCGCGTGGAACTCGACTCGGAGGAAACCGTCAGGCTTTCAAGCACGGAAAAGCGAGTCCAGTGCCAGTTTGCGGCGGACGAAAAGAGCGCGGTTTGCCGAGCTTCGGGCATTGATTTCCCAGAAGAAGGCCGCCCTTCTCGCGCGTCGCAGTTGGCGCGCGCAAATCCGTGGCTATACGAATTACCGGAAGAAGCCCGAAAATGGAGTTCCGTAAAAATCGATGCGGAACTCGCACGAATACGCCGAGAAAAACTCAAGGATTGATTCCCATGGTCGTATACGAGGACAAGGTTTGCGCTGCCTTCGAGGGAAAGCAAGTGTGTATTCCTATCGAAAAGTATCCTTCTGATATGCGTTTGCGTGAGATGATTAAGGACGAGGAGATGACGGCGCGCGAGTATGATGAATTAGGCTTGACGCCTCTCGCCGTTGAGGAAGCAAAGCACGCTAAGTTCTTCCGCGATTTGGAAAGCCAAATGGTGTTGAGACGCGGCCTTGTACTTTTCGCAAAGAAATTGAGGCCGGCCAAAAAATGAAGGAAGAACTTCCCTTGCAGTCTTTAGAGTGCTTGGATGAGAAGTCGTATTGCGAGGCGGTTTACCGCAAGCTCTTAAGAGGTGGGGAGAAGAGAGAGGTCGTTGTCCGTATCGACCGGCCGGACGATATTACGGGCGAGGAATACTTAGACTACCTGACGAGTTACGCTACTCGCTCTAAAGTGATTGAAAATGGCGGGTGATTGAAAATGGCGGAAATGGCGACTGAATTAGGAGTCACTCCTCGACTTAATGGTTGGAAGTGCAAGGAGGTCGGCGCAATGCAAGGCGTTAGAAAACTTACTTGTGAATCTGAACGTTACAAAGGACGAAACATTACTGTTTTCGAGGTAAAAACCGGCCCGTATAGGAGTCCTACTGGAAAACTAGATAATTGGAGACTAGTTGTTTATAGCGAAGTAGATGGAAAAAATGTCTACGCCTCCCCTACTCTTATGGGAGGAAAATACATAGATAAAGATTACAATCAAGATTACTTCAATGAGGCAATCCAGAAAGCCAAAGAATACATTGATCCCGAGTTTAAGAGAGCGTAAAAAAATTTTACGGCACGGTTTTAAGCGGGAAACGAGTGAAGGAATTATGGTGAATGAGGTTGAGTCGTTGAAGCTTGACGGTGACCGCAAGGCGGGCCGCGCCGCGGCAGTCGAACACAAAGGCGGGAGATGGCACGGTTACTACTACGAGGATAGAGACTAAATGGTTGAATTGGCTTTGCAGTCGATTGAGTGCCGAGAAGACGCGGCCTACTGTGAAGCCGTTTACAGGAAAATGCTTCGCGGCGGCAAAAAAGAAGTCGTCATTGTTTTCCCGCACGTTGAAGGCGTAACGCCAAAAGAACACTTAAACGCGTTAACCGAATACATTACGGGTTCAACGGTGAAAGAATAAAAATATGGACATAAAAATGAGTAATTTTCCTTGTAGAAAAACGCAAGACGTGACCGCGTGTGAAAGACGAGAAAGGCACTTTGAAAAAGGTTTTAGCGTTGGAGAAATCATACCCGTAGAACAATACAATAACCGGCAATTAGCGAATTGGCGCGACTACACTAAGGGAGGCGGGAGCGTAAACACTCTGCCCATGTGGGTCTATGAAGACGCCAAAGGGAATTACAAAAAGGAAGGATTTGTTTTGATTATGGAAAACGGGTCGCGCTTGTTTAAAACAAAACGCGATGCAGAAGAAAGCAAAAAACAAATCTTGTGATGAAAATATGGTTGATGAAGTTGCGGCTTTGAGAGCCGAAATCACTTGCCTCAACATTGGCGGCAAATTCGTTAACGGCATCTGCGAAGTCGGCCGCAAAGCCAAAAGCAACCCTGGCGGCGCCCTAATCATTGGACTCATGATTCTCGTCGCGTTCGGCGCCTTCACGTTCGCGTTCTTTCCCGCGCTTTTTGACGCGACGGGTTTGACGGGTAAAGTGCCGCACACCGTCACGTTCCTCGTTAGCGGGAAAGGCACGAGCCTGCAGTTATTCTCGGATTACTGCACGAACGTGAAAGCCAGCGTTCAAACGGACGCGGCCACGACGCAGTTTGGAACCGAAAAACTCGGCGGATTGGCGACCTCGCAATTCAAAAACTTGTACTGGCAAATCCACTTGATTGACTCTGCGGGCGTTGAGTCGAGCGTTGGGGCGGGCAACAAGCACTTCTCGTGCGACGCCGGCTGGGACGGGGGCGGCGTCAACTTCTACAACACGTACCAGTTCTACTTGTCGCGAAGCGAAGCAGGGACGTTAATCGTGAAGACGGCTGAAAACGCGTTCTCGTGGACGCAAGCACCCGTCCTCACCCAAATCCAGGTGACCGGATAAAATGCGGCATTGACGCTTGGAGCGAAAACAATCAAAAGCGAAATGAAGAGAGGAAACTACCTCGATTAAGGGGGAATAAAAAAATGAGCGAGATTTTGGATGCCTTCCAGAAAATGTCGAAGAACTTGATGACGCCGAACGTGTTGTCGGTTGAGGAAAAGGAGGGTTTCGTTTTCGAGTTAAGCTCGGGGCGAGGCATGGAGGAAGAACCGATTTTTGGCGCTACGATTAGCGAGTACGCTCCAAGCGGGAAGCCGCACCCGTTTACGCCCTCGCCGTACTCGCGGATGTTCAGAGATAAGGCTAACGCCAAGGAATACTTGTCCCAAATGAAGAAGTGCGTTAAGAATGAACGCTTACAACTCGGTTGCGTGACGGACACGCTAGCAGACTTCAAGGACCGCAAAATAATCGAGGAATAAACGATGTATGAACCCCATTTTGTTTGCAGACGAGCGCCTGATGGAGTCAACTACTGCTCTAACCGCGACTTAGTTGTTGAAAGGGAGGGTCGAATTACGGTGTTTTCAGTTAGTGACGCGACGACGCCTTTCAAGAAACTTGACGCCCACGCCAGTAAGGTTGCTCAAGAATACGTCGTGGATAAATCGATTAGGACTAAAAAAATAGTCATGATTGACTCGGAACACTCTAAAGACCCAAAAGAATAGATTTCCGAGTTTGAATTAGAGGAGTAAAAAAAATGGTTTTGCCGTTGATTGGTGTCGCGATTGGGGCCTTCATGCTGCTCGTGGCGGCTGTATTCGTCGTTATCGCGTTCACCATCGTGAAAGGAGCCCTCGCGTGGGTCGCCATGACGGTCGCGATAGCGTTAGGCCTCATTGCGGCCTACTCGTTCATCATTAAACCCTTACTCGGCGGACAAGAAGCCTCAACGACGAATTTAGGCGTCGGGATTGGTTTAGCGCTCTTCTTCCTCGTTTTCGGCGTCGGTTTAGCGAACGTGCTCGGCGGACCCATTGCGGCGGTGTCGCCGAACGCGGCGAGCGTCGCCACCCTCCCCTTTGCGGCGGCGGTAGCGACGACGAGTAGCGCGGCGGCGCCTGCCGTGGATTTCTCTAGTATTACTGCGTTTATTCAAACGGAGTGGCTTTGGGGAGCCGTCCTCCTCTTCGTTTTCGGTTTAGCGCTCTTAATCCAACGCGTGACAAAAAAAAGGTGAGTTTTTCTATGGCTGGAAAGGGTTTTGATTTGAAGGGTTGGGCGATTCTGGGAGGTTTAACGAACCTCGTCCTCGGCGCCCTCATTTGGGTCGTCGTCACTTTTCTCGCCGGCATCATTAACCCCGCGCTCGGCTCCACGCTCGTCGCGGCGGGTTTAATCGTGATTCCCGCCCTCGCGTTGGTTGGCGCCGTCACGTGGGTTGCGCTCGGCTTTGTTTGGACGAGTTTCTTGCGTCAATACTTTGAGTGCTTAAGCCCGTTCTTGAGGATTTTCGTGCTCCTCTTCGTTTTTAGTGCCGCGGTGAGCTTGCTGGGCGGCATGTTTGCGACGGGCGCTGGAAGCGCGCTCGTGGGCGCGTTCATTACGGCGTGGCTCGTCACGTTCTTGTACTCGGCGTTGAAGTGGCAGTTGCCGGCCGAAATCAGCGGGTGAAAAAAAACTTATGGATGCATACATTCTTGAAGCAAAAGAATTCAAAAAAGCGCATGACGCGTGCCTAGAAACTGGTTTGCGGGCCGGGTACGTGGACGCGAACACGATTGCGGTTTGCGCGGAAAGCGCGTTACGCGAGTACCGTAAAGCGCGAACCCCATGAAAAAGGCGTAAAAATTATGGCTGGGCGGATTGGTTTCTTAGGTGCGAGCCTTTTAACCACGATGGCTCTAGCAACGGCTTTCACGGCGTTGTTTCCAAGCGTGCCTCAAACCGCGCTATGGCTTTCCGTTGCCGCCCTCGTTCTCTTGCTTTTGAGGACGATGATTCACTTTGAAATCGACGTCGTTCTCGCCGCCCTCCTCGCTTTAGGTTGGTTAGTGGCGTTTCTCGCTTTCACTGGGGGTAGCGCACTCATTCCGGCGGGCTTGATGGCGATCGCGATGTATTTGACGAAGACGGGCGTGATGCCGCGCCCCTTATTGTTGGATTTGACGCCCCTACAAGGCTCGGTGAACGATTTTATCGTGAATTTGATTACTTTCCTAGCCCTTGGGTGTTTGGTCGTGTATGCGGCGAGCCTACTTAAATTGGTGGCTTGGACACTTCAAGCCAGCGTGATTGTTGGCGTCGCGTTGTACGCTGTTTTCGCGGTGATTAACGCTAGAAAGCGTTGAAAAACACAAAAAACTTCCCTTGCTCTTCGTGCCGTTGGCGGGGGGGAGGATGAATAAGCAAAACATGGCTCGGTTTGATTCACAGGCTGCGTGGCCTCTCGTCGTCATGACGCTCGTGCTAGTGCTAGCACTCGCGGAATCCGTTCAGACGCCCGCAAGTGTGCCTGCTGTCGCCGTTTGGCTTCTCGCCTTAGCGTTCTTCGGTGGATTGGTTTGGACGCTCACCACGTTTGGACCCATCACGTTGGCGTTGGGTGCGGATGCCCTCATTAGTGCGGCGGTGCTCATCGTGAGCGTCGCTATCTTAATGGGTTGGGCGACGAGCGCGCAAATTGGACTTCTCTGGGTCTTATTTGCGTTTGAGAGCGTCATTACCGTCGTACAAATGGCGGAGTGGCGTATCCCAATCTTGGGCGCACTCTAAAAAAAAACCTTTAAAAAGTGGGGCTGGCTTTAACTTTTTTAGCCGCCCCCAAAAAAAAACTTTTCAGGGGAGGAGTGTTTATGGTTGAAGTAAGTGAACGCGTGCTCGTTGGCGGTTTGCTTGCCGTCGCCCTACTTGTGGGCCTCTACTTCGCGACTCTACCCGCGAGCGTGAGCCCTCCCCCGCTCGGGCTCATTGAATTGCAGTTTAATGCTCCTTACACTTTTGACGCGGCTTGGATGTTGGCGCCGCCCCGCTTGTTGGCGGTGTGTGACTTTCCGACGTATCAAGTGACGGTGACGCCGGTTGACGCGAACACGATTCACGTCGCCGTCGCTGGAGGCGGTGAACTCGACCTCGTAAAGGACCAGACGCACACTTTTTACTCGAATTATAAGGGTGGGCGTAGTGGGGAGGCGTTGGGTTTCTCGTGGAATGGAGCGACGAGTAGTGTTGGGGGTCGCGTCGTGTCGATTGACGCTAATATTTACTTTTACCCGCCCTCGAGCATGACGAGTTATTACTCGTGCGCGGCTCCAACTCCGACACCGACGAGTGCACCAACTGCGGCTCCAACGGCTGCACCGACAAGCGCGCCCACAGCGACGCCTGCTCCTACCTCTGCACCGACGAGTGCGCCGACGCTCGCACCGACTGCTGCACCCACGGCCGCGCCGACGGCTGCACCGACAAGCGCGCCCACAGCGACGCCTAGTGGTGTAACACCTACTCCCGCGGGTGGTGGGGTTGCGCCCGCGGCAGCGGCGTGTGGTTTGTTGACGTCGCCCGACGAGTTTGGGGAGTGCCGCTTTAACTTAGTCCAGTTCGCTATCGTAATCCTCCTCGTTGGCGTCGCCCTCTCCATCATGCGTTACCAAAAAACTGGGCGGTTGCCGTGGCAGGATTAATTGATTTCGGCAACGCGTTCAACTTCGGGAGGCTCCCTATTTGTGGGTCGGACCGCTTATTCCAATGGGTTTGGTACCTCCTCATTGGCAGCGTGTTCATGTTCGTCATGATTAACGGGCAAGTCAACGCCCTCTTCACGCTCGGCGTCATTTACGTCGTGTGGCAGGTTTTTAACGCCGTCCTACTCAGCGGCACCTACATTGTGCCGAACCTCATCGCGTCTTCTTCTTACGGGCAACGCGCTTACCTCGGCGTCTACATTGTTTTCGGCGTCTTGTTCGGCATCTTGTTCACGTTCGTCGTGAGTTCAAGCGTTGGAAGCCAAAACTTTTCCGCCGTGGCTCCCTTGGCGGCGAGCGTCCCCGCTTTCGCGTTCAATTTTACGCTCGACCAACTCATCCTCATCTTGGAAGCCATCATTTTAACGGGCGTCTTCATGCCTATCGTGGAAGAGGAAGGCATGGATTTCTTCGCGAACACGCTCGGCAACTTCTTAAGGTTGGAGGCGGGGACGGGCGCCATCCTCACGTTCCTTTTAACGGTCGCG
>JBBILJ010000048.1:0-1779 GCA_037444945.1 Microcaldota archaeon
CAAGCGAGCTGCGCAAAGAAATTCTCAAACGTTTCCGCGCCGCGCGAATCAAAATTCCGTACCCCATTCAAACCGTTTACCTCAAGGACGGCACGTGAAGGCGCGGGCGTCTTGGACTCCTCGATTGGCACGTTTTAAATAACGGTTGCGGTAAGCATGTTCATGGTTCAACTTGACGTTCGGCGAGGTCAAGGCTCCTTTGAGTACACCCTCCTTCTCGCGGGTGTCCTCCTTCTCGTCGTCCTCATCCTCGGTTTCCTGCGCTCCACCTCTACGGGCGTGGAAGCGAACGCGTCGGGCGGCATCAACCGCACTCTCTCCGCCTTCAATTACTACGCCAACATTTCGAACGAAAACTTAAGCAACCTGCCAGGCGCCACGCCGTACAGCACGGGTTCCACCGCCACGCCGACTGCCACGCTCGAACCCTGTCGAGACGGGACGAACGCGTCCACGTGCGTGATTGGCCGGCCGCCGCTTTACTGCCGCTTCGGCGGCACGGATTACGTGGACCGCTGTGACTTGTGCGGCTGTCCGCAAGGCAAAACCTGCGACACGACTAGCAAGCGGTGCGGCGTGTACGTAACCCCGCCCCCCACGCCAACGCCGAGCCCCACCCCGGCGTCCAGCGCGGCGGCTTCCATTGCGCCCGCCCCGGCTTGGACGGGTTTCCAGCCGTTCGATAACGCGCTCAGTTCTATCACGCGCCTTCTTGACGAGTTCACGCGCAGCACGGGCAGCACGTATAGCGGCTTTTTCGGTCTCTTTCGCGGCAGCGGTCGCCTTGTCGCCTTCCTCATCGCGGTCGGCGCGGCCGCGATTTGCGCGTTCGTCGTCTACGCTTTCTTCAAAAAACGCAAAGTGTAACGCCCAGGTGAAGCGGCATGGCTGACGAAAAAAAACCTTCAACAGAAAACGAGAAACAGAACGAAACCCCCGGATCCGCGCCCTCGCCGGTGGACGCGATTAACTGGAAAGCATTCGTCCTCGCGTTCGTCGCCTTCATCGTCCTCGCCTTCCTCTTCGTCACCCTCCTCGGCGGTTTCAACCCCGTCGTCCCTAACCCCACGGTGTTCGCCACGCCCACCCCGGCTCCCACCTAGATTCTAATTACGCCCACGCCCCAAGCAAGTGCGACGATTCAACCCACCCTGGCGCCGACCGTGAACCAAACCCCCGCCACCCCCACTCCCTTGGCGCGGTACTGCCAGCCTGGCAGCGTGCCCGAAGGCGCGTGCGGCGTGAACGGCACCTCGCAAGGCAAGTACTGCAAGCCGGGGCAGCTCAAACTCGTGTGCGACTGCACTCACTGCCCCGCCACCGTCGGCTCCTGCGCAAGCGTTTGCCAAACCAACGCGACGGGCTGAACGCCGCCCCGTCGTGCCGTTGTTCTTTTTGAGAGCGAGCGCTAGCTGCGAGAAGCGCGCTCAAACCACGAATAAGAAAGTAATTATATAGACTCTGATTTTCACTTTTATATGGAGAAAAAGCGAAACCCGCTTTCGGACTTCGAGGCGGCGAAAGCGCGCATGGACGCCCTCATTACCAGCGAGGGTAAATACCCCTCCATGCCGCGCTTGCTGCAAATCGACCGCCCTCTCTACAACGCCATCCTCAACCACCACGGCGGCGCGAACACGTTCCGCCAAAAAATGGGTTACCCCATCTTTAGAGTGTGGCGCCACTCGCTTGAAGCGTCAAAAGCCGCGCTACGCGAGGCGGCAGAGAAAGACCCGAAAGTCCTCTGGGGACCCAAGCAGTGGGAACCCAAAGGTTTAG
>JBBILJ010000048.1:1815-5271 GCA_037444945.1 Microcaldota archaeon
CATCCAAGTTCTGCGCCGCGAAGGCATCGGCATCGAGGAGTTTCGGCGCGAACTGGGAATCAAAAAACCAGGCGTCCTTTCCGTCGAAGGCCGGCTGCACCACGGCCTCCACATCAACCCGTACCACGACCTCGAAAAGTTGCGCGAAGCTCTCGAGCCCGTCATTCAAGACCTCGACGGGCACTTCCCCTCCACACATTATCTCCTGCGCTCCAACCGACCGGACCGCAACCAGTTGATTTACGCGATTGAAAAATTCCACGGCGGCGCAAAAAAAGTGCGCGAAAAACTCGGCGTACCCCTCTACCCCACGCCGATGGGTCGCTTTCCAAAAAGCCCCTTCCGAGACGAGAACGCCCTGTGGAAAGAACTCGAGCGCGAAGGCGAACGGCAAGGCCACTTCCCCCGCAGCAACGCCGACCTCTTACATCGCCCCGACTTACGCAACGTGATTCGCCTCACGCACGGCGGCTGGCGCGCACTCTTCAAAAAACGCGGCTTGCGCTACACGCACCCGACGCGCTCACCCCTCGCCGACTTCGACGCGTTCCGGCAACACATCCAACCTCTCGTGGACGAATTCGGCTACCTTCCCGGTCGGGACGAACTGCGCGCCATGGGAAAAGGGCACTTATTCAGCATCATGCAAACCCACCACGGCGGCATCGAAGTCGTGCGCCGACGCCTCGGCCTCCCCACGCACTGGACCCGCCCGCAGCCAGAAGGGTTACGCAATTTCGACGCCTTCGCGTTCCGCTTGACGAAGGAAAAAGAACGCCTCGGCCGATGGCCGAAAGTCACCGACCTACAAAAACCCGGAGTCAGCTCGTTGATGAACGCCGCGGCGCGCTTTCACGGCGGCCTGCGGGAGGCGCGCGAGCGGGCCGAAAAGTGGGAGCGCGGCTACCGCGTACAGCGCGAACCCGAACTCTTGTTGAAAGCCAAGCTCGGCTACGAGGCCGCGCGCAACGAGTTCATTAAGAACAACCAGGGCCTCGTGAAAAAAATCGCCTCGAAATTCATGCGGCCTGGTCGCGAGTTCGACGACCTTGTTTCGGAGGGAAACTTCGGCTTGCTCAAAGCGGTGAACCGTTTCGAGTTCGAGCGCGCCAATCGGTTCTCCACTCACGCGGCGTGGTGGATTAAGCAAGCCATTCGACGCTCGCTCGAAGACAAAGAGCGCGTCATCCGCCTGCCCGCCTACCGCGAACAACAACTCAGAGAAGCGCGCCACGCGTACGACGAACTCCTCACCCGACTCGGCCGCCCCCCCGACGTTGGGGAACTCGCGCGCGAGACGGGCATAAATGAAGACGCGTTGCGCGAGTTGTGGCAAGCCCGACTCGGAACCCGCTCTCTCGACGAGCCGCTCGAAATCACGGCGGCAGGCAAAGGCGCGCGGGAAGAAGGCCGAACTCTCGGCGAAAGTTACCCGGCTGCACAACTCTCGCCAGTCGACCTACTCGAACGGCAAGCCCAAGCCTCGCGCGTCGAGCAACTCCTCCTGCGCTTACCCAAACGGGAAGAAGAAATCCTCCGCATGCGGCACGGCTTGCGGTACGCCAACCCCCTCAACGCCAGCGAGGAAGCCGTTAACGCCATCATCGAGCAATCCAAAGACGAGGAGGCGACGCTCGCCGCCATCGGCAAACGTTACGGCGTCAAGCGCCAACGCATCTTCCAAATCGAGCAAAAAGCGCTTGAAAAACTTCGACGCAAACTCGAAAAAACGGAATAAGGCGGTTTAGCGCCTCGGTCCGCGACCGCGATCACTGCGATGCGTGAAGGGGCGCGCGCCGCTGGAGTGGCCGCCCTCGCGGTGCGGACCGCCGCCGTGCGGCCGACCGCCTCCGCGGTGAAACTCGCCGCGGGGAGGTCCGCGCTGAAAACCACCGCGGCTCGGCACGCCAGCGTACGGCACGGAGCGGCCGCCGCGCGCGTGGTGCGCGCGCGTTTCCTCGAAACTACGGGGCGGCGCGCGAGAGTATTCGAGTTCGAGGGGCTTGATGTCCGAGCCGGTGGCTTGCGCTATTTTGCGCAGCTCTTTGGTTTCGAACACGGAAGTCGTGAAAGTGACGCTCTCCCCCGTGCGGCCCGCGCGTCCCGTGCGGCCAACGCGGTGCTGATACGTCAGGTAGTCGTCGGGCATGTTGTAGTTCACGACGAGGTCGATGCCTTCAATGTCGAGGCCACGTGCAGCGAGGTCCGTTGCGACGAGGAGTTTCACGCGTCCTTCTCTAAACTCTTTCATGACGCTGTCGCGCCGGGCTTGCGTGAGGGCGCCGTGGAGGACGTCAGCGCGAATCCCGCGCCGCTGCAAGCTCTCGTAGAGCGAATCCGCGCCGCGCTGAGTGCGCGCGAACACGAGACAGAGGCCGGGTTTTTTGAGGGCGAGCAACGCGAGCAGCGCGCTGGTCTTGTCGCGCGGGTCCACGCCCGCGTAGTACTGGTCAATGGCTTCAACGGTTCGCGCTTCGCCGACTTGAATGCGCTCGGGGCTTTGCATGTGCTTTTGCGCGAGGTCGACGATGTCGAGCGGCATCGTGGCCGAAAAAAGCATGGTTTGCCGTTCTTTGGGGACGTGGCGCAGGATTTCCTCGATGTCGTCAATAAAACCCATGTCGAGCATGCGGTCCGCCTCGTCGAGCACCAGGGTTTTGACGTGCGAGAAAGAAATCGTTTTGCGCGACAAGTGGTCGAGGACGCGCCCCGGCGTTCCGATGACAACGTGCACGCCGCCGCGCAGCGCGCGGAACTGCTTCTCGATGTCTTCGCCGCCGTACACGGCGAGCGTGCGCACGGGCAAGTGCACGCCGAGTTCGCGGATATCCTCCGTCACCTGCATGCAGAGCTCGCGCGTCGGCACGAGGACAAGGGCTTGAATGCTCGCGTCCTCGTACTTGAGCGTTTCTAGAATAGTAATGGCGAACGCGGCCGTTTTGCCGGTGCCCGTCTGCGCTTGGACGATGAGGTCCTCGCCTTGGAGCAAAAGCGGGATGGCTTGCTCTTGGACGGCGGTGGGGGCGGTGAAGCCTTTTTCGCGCACGGCGTCCAAAATTTCGTGGCGAATTTTTAGCGATTCAAAATCCATGTGCACAAACCTTTACTCGAAAAAAATTTGGTGTTTCAAAAAATTTTTTGGTTCAACAATTGTTCGAAAAAGTAATGAAAAAAAACAAAAAAGGGATTGTTTACGCGAAGAGGTGCAGCGTGTTCGCCACGATGAAAGCGGCAGAAACCAAGCTGACCGTGTTCACGACCTTAATCAGCGAGTTCAGGCTCGGCCCGGCGGTGTCCTTGAAGGGGTCGCCGACCGTGTCGCCCACCACGGCGGCCTTGTGCCAGTCCGTGCCTTTGCCGCCCGTGCTTTCGACGAGCTTTTTGGCGTTGTCCCACGCGGCGCCTGCGTTACTCATAAAGATCGCGAGGAGAAAGCCCGTCACGATGGCGCCCGCG
>JBBILJ010000048.1:5281-7712 GCA_037444945.1 Microcaldota archaeon
GAAGAGTAGACCAACGGCGATGGGGGAGAGGACCGCGATAAGGCCCGGCACCATGAGTTCGCGTAACGCGGCGCGCGTCGAGATGTCGACGGCTTTCCCGTAATCGGGCTTCTGCTTACCACTCATTAAGCCCTTCATCGTGCGGAACTGGCGGCGCACTTCTTCAACGATTTCGAACGCCGCCTTACCGACGGCGCGCATGAGAAAACTACTGAAAGCAAACGGGAGCAAGCCGCCGAGAAACAGACCGACCACAACCGTCGGAGCGAAGAGGTTCACGCTCGTCAAGCCCGTCGCTTGCGAGAAGGCGGCGAAAAGGGCGAGGGCACTCAGCGCCGCGCCCGCGATAGCAAAGCCTTTCGTGGTGGCTTTCGTCGTGTTGCCGACCGCGTCAAGGTGATCCGTGATTTCGCGCACCTTGGCGGGCATGCCACTCATTTCCGCAATCCCGCCCGCGTTGTCCGTAATCGGGCCGTAACCGTCGAGCGTGATGATGATGCCGGTGAGGGCGAGCATCGCCATGGCGGCCATCGCGATGCCGTACACGCCTGCGAGGCTGTACGAGACGAGGATGGCGAGCGCGACGAGGAGCAGCGGCAGCGCGGTGCTCTCATAACCGACGGCTAAACCTGAAATGAGGTTGGTGCCGGCGCCGGTTTTCGCGGCGTTCGCGACTTCCTTCACGGGACGGTACTCTTTTGCGGTGTAGTACTCCGTAATCAACACGATTAGGCCCGTGAGCGCGACGCCGATGAGGGCGGCGAACCAAACGTTGATGCTGTACGAGAAGAGAAAGAAGCCGAGCGCGGCGAAGACGCCTGCGCCCGCCACGCCCTTGTAAAGCGCGTGCATGACGTTGCGTGAGCGCCCCAAGTTGATGAAGTAGAGACCCACAATCGTGCCGAGCGCGCCGACGGCGCCGAGGTGCAGCGCGGACGCCACGTAAATGGGACTAATCGCGCTGCCGAGAATCATGGCCGCAATCAGCGTCACCACAAAGCTTTCAAAAAGGTCCGCCGCCATGCCAGCGCAGTCGCCGACGTTGTCCCCCACGTTGTCCGCAATCACGGCGGGATTGCGGGGGTCATCTTCGGGAATTCCTTTCTCGATTTTGCCGACGAGGTCGGCGCCGACGTCGGCGGCTTTGGTGTAAATACCGCCGCCCACGCGCGCAAAAAGCGAAATCAGACTCGCGCCGAAACCAAAGCCAAGCAGGGTGTGGAGGTCGCCGAAGAGCAAGTAGAGTAAACTGACGCCGATGAGGCCTAAACCCGTGAGACCCAGACCCGTGACGGCGCCGCCCTTCACGGCGATATCCAAGGCGCCGTGCAAGCCCTTTTCGGCGGCGGCCGCGGTGCGTACGTTTGCGCGCACGCTCACCGTCATGCCGACGTAGCCCGCAAGGGCGCTGAGAATGACGCCGACGAGGAAACTAAACCCGACGGGCCAGGAGAGGAAAAAGCCGACGAGGAGGAAGAGGGCGAGGACGAAGGGCGCGAGCGTGAGGTATTGGCGGCGCAAGTACGCGGAGGCGCCTTCCCGGATTGCGGCCGCAATGGCCTTCATTTTCGCGGTTCCCTCGTTTTTCGAGAGGATGCTGCGAATAATCCACGCCGCGTAAAGGAGGACGAAAACGCCGACGCCGATGCCGACGAGAGCCGCGTTCGCGGCGATGCCACTCACCATAAAACCGAACACCTCAGCACAAAAGGGTCCCTGAAATATCCATGTGCAAACCATTCCCTCAAAGCCCGCCTCGCTTTTCGCCCACCACGAGCGAAGCGAAGAGCGTGCAGGGGAACGCGTCGAAAAGACGACTGGGCGAGAAGAGATTGGTTTCGCGCGTTTAAAACCGTTCTCTTCCGCCCACGCGAAAGCCTTCGCGCGAGAATTCAATTACTTGACGGCGGCTAAGCCCGTGCGGATGAATTCGACCGCGATCGCGGTAAGGAGCAAACCCATCAGACGCGAGAGGACTTGAACGCCGCTGCCGCTGATGAGGTCATTAATTTTTTGAGCGGACCGCATCACGACATACGAAACGGCCAGCGATACCACGCCGGCCACGAACGGCACCCATAAGCCCTGCTGCGCGGTCAGAAGAATAGTGACCGTGATGACGCCCGGCCCCGTAATGAGGGGAATACCAATGATGACGCTCGCCGCCGTCACGTCACCTTCCTCCTCCTGCCCGATCGAGAAGTGAAGGACGAGCTGCAAGCCCAGCAAAAGCAGCACAATGCCGCCCCCGACTTGAAAACTTGAAAGCGTGATGCCGAGCAAATCGAGCAGCGGCTGCCCCGCAAAAAGGAAGAGAAAGAACGGAATGGCGGCAACGAAGATAGCCTCCTTGGCGGCGGCCGCACGCTGCGCGACCGTGAACTTGCGCGTGAGCGAGAGAAAAATCGGCACCCCCGCAAAAGGATCCATA
>JBBILJ010000049.1:0-7708 GCA_037444945.1 Microcaldota archaeon
TGGCCGCCTTTGATGAGAAACGGGACTCCGTAATCGCGGAACCAAACGGGAAAGTCGTTTTCGAGGCGCGCGACATTGAAGTCCCTAAAACATGGTCCCAACTCGCCACCGACATCGCGGCCTCCAAATACTTTCACCGCGAAGGCGTTCCCGGCACCGACCGCGAAGTCAGCGTCAAACAACTCGTCCACCGCGTCGCACACACGCTCCGCGTACACGGCGAAACCGAAGGCTACTTCGCCTCACCCCGCGACGCCGACGCCTTCGAAGCCGAACTCGCTTACCTACTCGTCACGCAACACGGCGCCTTCAACTCCCCCGTCTGGTTCAATTTAGGGTTATTCCACGAGTACGGAATCCAAGGAACCGGCGGCGCCTTCTACTACAACTCGAAAACCAACCGCAGCGAAGAAACCACGAACGCGTACGAACACCCCCAATGCTCGGCTTGCCAACCGTATCGAGCGCTAGTCTCGACTCCCTCCGGCCTCGTTCCAATCGGAGAAATTGTTGAGAAAAACAAAGTGGGACTCCCCGTCTTCGATTCAAAAGGGGTCACCAAGGTCGCTGCAACGAAATTCAACGGAACGAAAAAAGTATACCGGGTTCAGCTCGCCAACGGTTCATTTATCGAAGCGACCGGAGACCACGTCGTCAAAGCCGTTCACCAGCGGCAGGCGTCTCCAGCATGGCTTCGCGTCGACCAACTCGCTATTGGAATGAAAATGCATCTCTATCCGCACCGCGAGAGCGAAGGCGCACCGAACGCCGTCGCCGCAACAAACCGCGTTTTTTCGGGCGTCGCACAAGGAAACCAACTCGCCCTGCAGGAAATGGCAAGTGCCGAGGAGTTGCAGATTTCAAAAGCCGCTCTGGCTGGATGGCTTCAAGCAGACGGATTCGTTGGCCAATACTCCGGCACAAATCATTCTCTAACCATGGAGTTTGAAACGGTTAACGAGGAGGAATACCGCTGGGTGATGGAGCACCTTGAGCGCGTGTTTCCAGGAAAACACTATCACGTTTCAGAAGTTAAGACTCAAAACACCACCCTTCACTACCGCCGCATCCGCCTCTATGGCGAGTGGATGCGCGAGTTCGTTGATGAGTACGAATTGTTGCCTCGCAAGCTCGACATCCGCGCGCCTCGAAAGCTGTTCTTCTCCGGACCGAAAGAAGTCACCGCCTACCTGAAAAGCCTCTTTCAAGCGGACGGCTATATCTCGCTTCGCAACTCGCCGGCTAGTTGTGCAGCGCGCATCGCGTTCTCCGTCATCAGCCCGCAGTGGGTCGAAGACGTACAACTCCTCCTCGCCCGCATGGGCATTTACTCGCGCATTACGCACAAGGCAGACCCGCGAAGCGGCCGCCACCCTCTTCACGAGGTTACAATTCAAATCGCGAGCGAGCGCCGTCGCTTCGCCGAACGCGTCGGTTTTATTTCTCGTGAAAAAACCGAAAAGCTACGCGCGTCACTTGAATTGAGGAACGCCAAGAACTGCCCGCAACTGCGACGAGAAACGATCGTCAGCATTCGCGAACTAGGCGAAGAGGCCGTCTACGACATTCAGACGGAAAGCGGAGAATATCTCTCAAACTTCGTTTCAGTTCACAACTGCTTCATTCAAAGCATCGGAGACGACTTGATGAGTATCTTTGAGCTAGTGAAGAACGAGGCGCGCCTCTTCAAGTACGGCTCCGGCACGGGCACCAATTTCTCCCCTCTGCGCAGCAAATACGAAAAATTGCGCGGCGGCGGCACCAGCTCGGGACTGATGTCATTCCTCGAAGTGCTCGACCGCGCCGCCGGAGCGACGAAGAGCGGCGGAATTACGCGCCGCGCCGCGAAGATGGTGTGCCTCGACATCGATCACCCTGAAATCGTGGAATTCATCGAGTGGAAGTCCAAGGAAGAGCGCAAAGCCAAAGCCCTCATCGCGTCCGGCTACCCCGCAGACTTCAACGGTGAAGCCTATCATACCGTCGCGGGGCAGAACTCGAACAACTCGGTTCGCATCCCCGACGAGTTCATGCACGCTTACCTCGCTGGCGGCAAGTGGGCCACCAAGTTCCGCACGACCGGGCAGGTCCACAAGGAGTACGACGCGCACGAGCTCATGCGCAAAATCAGCGAGAGCGCGTGGGAATGCGCCGACCCTGGCGTGCAATTCGACACCACCATCAACGACTGGCACACGTGCCCTAACACGGACCGCATCTACTCCAGTAACCCGTGTAGTGAATTTATGTTCCTCAATGACACGGCGTGTAACCTCGCTTCCCTTAACGTCGTGAAGTTCGAAAACGCGGACGGCTCGTTCGACGTGGACGCGTACCGCGCCGCTATTCGCGTGTTCGTCACCGCCATGGAAATCGTCGTCGGCATCTCTTCGTACCCTACGCAAGCCATCGCGCAGAACTCTCACGATTACCGCCCCTTAGGGTTAGGGTACGCGAACGTCGGCACGTACTTGATGATTAACGGCGTGCCCTACGACTCCGCCGCCGGGACCGCAACCGCGGCTGCTCTCGCCGCCATCCTCACGGGTCACGCGTACAAGGCGAGCGCGGAACTCGCCGCGGTTAAGGGTCCGTTCACGGGATTCGCGGACAACGCGCAAGCCATGCTGCGTGTGATGAACAAGCACCGCGACGCCGCGTACAAAATTGACCCCAAAGCGTGTCCCGCGCCGCTGCTGCGTGCCGCGCAGGAGGACTGGGACCAAGCGCTGTTGCTCGGCGAAAAGTATGGTTACCGCAACGCGCAAGCCTCGGTAATTGCTCCGACTGGAACCATTGGGTTGCTGATGGATTGTGACACGACGGGTATCGAGCCGGATTTTGCGATTGTGAAGTGGAAAAAACTCGCGGGCGGCGGTTTCTTCAAAATCATTAACGGGTCCGTTCCGCTCGCCCTCAAGCGCCTGGGTTATTCCGAGTCCCAGACCGGCGACATTTTGCGTTACGTTCTTGGCGCAGGTACCCTTGAGGGCGCGCCGCACGTTAATCCCGCAGCGTTGCACGCGCTCGGCTTTTCGGACGAGCAAATCAAGGAAGCCGATGACTATGTGCGCCTTAACAAGAATCTCGATGACTACACGCCGCACATTAATCCGCGCGCGTTGAAAGCCAAGGGTCTCACGGACACTCAAATCTCGCAGTCTCTTATCTACATTGGCGGCGCGCAAACCCTTGAAGGTGCGCCGCACGTGCGCGCCGAGCACCTACTCGTTTTCGACACCGCGAACCGGTGCGGCATCGGCAAGCGCTACCTCGCCCCCCTCTCGCATGTGCGCATGATGGCGGCCGTCCAGCCCTTCATCAGCGGGGCCATCAGTAAAACAATCAATATGCCGAACGAGGCGAGCGTGCATGAAATCGAGGAACTCTATGTGGCGTCCTGGAAGGCTGGCCTGAAAGCCCTCGCGCTTTATCGGGACGGCTCGAAAGGCTCGCAGCCCCTCAACACGAGCCTGAAAAGCGAGGAGAAGGAAGAAGTGAAGGAGAGAATCGTGGAAAAAATCGTGTTCAAGCCGCTGCGGCGCAAGCTTCCTGACGAGCGGGAAGCCGTCACGCACAAGTTCAGCGTGGCGGGTCACGAGGGCTACATCACGGTGGGCTTGTTTGAGGATGGTACGCCGGGCGAAATCTTCATTACGATGAACAAGGAAGGTACTGTGATTAGCGGCGTGATGGATGCGTTCGCCACTAGCGTCAGCATGTCGCTGCAGTACGGCGTCCCCTTGCGCGTGCTGTGCTCGAAGTTTACGAATATGCGCTTCGAGCCGGCGGGCGTGACGGCGAACCCGAAGATTCGCTTCGCGAAAAGCATCATGGATTACTTGTTCCGTTGGATGGGGTTGCGTTGGCTCTCCAAGGAAGATCAAGCCTCACTCGGCTTACTCAAGGCCGAAACCCTGCCCGCGAGCGGGAGCAGTGGCCCCGCGACGGAAACCGGCCTTTCTATTCCTGCCCCGGTCTACGCGTCCTCGTCGGAGGCTGGCGACCCGGCACCGACTCGTTCAGTGGATCCTGCTGCGGCTGAAAACCCCGCTTTGACGACGGGGCAGCGGGAAGCGCGTTTTGGGGATGACGCCATTAAGTTTTCGGCGCAGTTCGACGCCCCCATGTGTGGAACGTGCGGCAGTTTTATGGTGCCTAACGGCACCTGCTACAAGTGCCTTAACTGCGGCGCCACCAGCGGTTGCAGCTAACCGCCCTCCCCTCGCGTTTTTCTATTCTCGCCTACTCGACCAACCACGAACAACTGAAAAACCGGTGAATTGCCTGCAATGAACGCCCGTCCCTCCCTCCTTCCCCTTTTCGCTCTCTTCTCGTTCGTCTTCCTCGCCGGCTGCTTACAAGCACCAACCAGTCCTGCGTCAGCTTCCGTTACTCCCGCGCAGCTCGGCGTCCTCGTCGTCATCAACAACGGTTCCGCAAACGCATCCCAACTCGTCCTCATTCCGAACGACACCACCGCGTTCGCCGCCTTCAGCCGCGTCGCGAACCTCTCCATCATTCACTACTCCTTCGGTAACTACGTGTCCTCCGTCAACGGGTTGAGTGAAAACAACGCGAGCGGGCTGTACTGGCAGTACTACTTCGATAACGTGCTCGGCCCCGTGAGCGTGGACAACTACCACCTCGAGCACAACGGCACCCTCGAGTTCCGCTACGAACAACCCGCCTGGATTGCCGGGTCCGCTGGGGGAAACGCGACGAACAACGCGAGTTAAGCACCATCGCGGGTGCGGCGCGGATCGAACGTAACGTATTAATTATCGCAAATCCAACACAACCGTATGAAGAGCCCGTGCGGCCTCAAAGGATTGCTCTCCTTCCTCATCCTCTGGCTCGTGAACCGCCAACCCCTCACCGGCGCCGAAATCGCGTCCGAACTCGGGCGCCGCCGCGGCACGAAACCCACACCGGGAACCATTTATCCCGCCCTCGCCGAACTCGTCAAGCGCGGCGCGCTTCGGTGCCGCCGCGAGAGGCGAAGCAAGCGGTACTTCATCACGCCCACCGGCAAAAAAGCCCTCGAAAAAAGCCTCGTCATCTTCTGCAAAGCCTTCCGCGACGTCCTCACGTCCACGACGGGTTGATACCGCCATGAAGCCCGCCCAAATTCCCGCCTTCCTCGCCGGTTTATTGTTCACTATCGCCCTGCGCCTGGTGCCGCACATTCCCAACTTCGAGCCGATTATTGGCTCCACGATGCCGTTCGCGAAAAAACTTGGCGCGTGGAGTGGGGCCGCGTTCGCGTTCCTCGCTCTCGTTTCTATTGACTTCATTCAAGGCCGCGTCGGGTTGTGGACGATTTTCGACGGCGCCGCGTACGCCGCCCTCGGCTTCGTCGCTTACTACTACCTCAAAAACAAGGCGCCGACCGCGCGCAACTTCGTTGTTTTCTCCGTCCCCGCCGTGCTCGCGTACGACGCCCTCACCGCCGCCTTCTTCGGCTGGCAATTCGGTCAACCCCTCGCCGTCACCTTTGCGGGGCAAGTTCCCTTCACGCTCGCCCACCTCGCCGGCGCCATCTTCTACGCCGCCGTGCTCTCACCCTTGCTCTACCGATACGCGCTCGCGACGCCCGAGGAAGTGAGCGCACTGGCCGCCAAACCGTCTCCCGCGCTCTTGCGAGCTAAAAAGTAGTCTAATTTTAGGAGTACGAGAAAGAGTGAGCGGTTGGGTTCTCAGCGCGTCGCTTGGATTACTTCTTTGACAGTAGCCGCGCTTTTCTCGAACGCGGCTTGCTCGTTCGCACTGAACGGAACAGCGAGTTGGCGCTTGATGCCTTGCCCGTCGGGGCCGAGCACACAGGGAACGCTGAGGCACACGTCACTCACGCCGCGGTAGTTAGTGAGGAGGCTAGAGAGGGAGAGGACTTCCTCGCGGTCGGAGAGAATGGCGCTTACGGTTTGGCTGACGCCGAGCGCGATCGCGTAATATGTCGCGCCCTTGCGCGCGATGACTTCGTACGCCGCGTTCTTCGTTTTCGCGAAAATTTCATCGAGTTTGGCGGGATTGTAGTCCGGCAGTTGCGAGAGCGGGATGCCAGCAATGTTGGCGGAATTCCAGGCCGCGAACTCGGAGTCTCCGTGTTCGCCGAGCACGTACGCGTGCACGTTGGAGGCGTCCACTTCGTAGAGTTGGCTGAGGTAGTAGCGCAGGCGCGCCGAGTCGAGCAGCGTTCCCGTGCCGAACACGCGAGAGGCGGGAAAACCCGAAATTTTGAGGGCGTGGTAAGTGAGAATGTCGAGCGGGTTGCTTACCACGAGTAGAATGCAGTCCCGATTGTGCTGCACGATTTGCGGCACAATTTGTTTGAAAAGCGAGACGTTAGCGGCGGCGAGGTCGAGGCGCGTCTGCCCTGGCTTTTGGTGTTGCCCCGCCGTGATGACGACGACGCCCGCATCGCGGCAGAGCGCGTAATCGTCCCCGAACTCGATGCGAGCCCCCGGCGAGAACGGCACGCCGTGCGTGAGATCCATCGCTTCGCCTTCCGCCTTCTCCTTGTTCACGTCAATAAGCGCGATACGGTTCGCGGTACGCTGGGCGAGCATCGCGAACGCGGAGGTGCTCCCCACAAATCCGGCCCCGATGACGGCGACTTTCTTACTCATAATCCATCCACTTCCAATCCCGATTTCGAAATTGAATGAGTACTATTCGTAAATTTCGACGGCGTCCACGACGCCATCACTGTCTTCGTCAAACCCCGCCACCACACTCGCAATCACGCTCGAATCGTGCGTGTTCCCCTTCTCGAGCTGACTCATCTGCTTGGCGAGGGCGAGCACCGCCGCACGCGTACCGAGGTGGTTCGTGCCCCCCACGAGAAGAATATGTTTGCCTTTGTTCCACGGGTTTTGGACAAGCTCGATGATGCCCACGCCTTCCCCGTATTTTTTGCCCGACAGCGTGCTTTCGAGGTTGAACGTGCGCTCGTCAAAGCGAATGGGTAAGTGCGGATTGAGTTCCTCAATGAGCGTGTTGACTTTCACGCCCCCGAACAAGACCAGGTTGCCTTTCTTGTGCTTATCCTTGACTTCCGTGTCAAGCAAATATAGCGGGTAGTCGAAGGACGCGTACGCGCCGAGCAGCATCGCGGCCTCAACGGCCGGGTACTCACTTCCGCGGCCGCGATACGCGCCGTGCGGCTCGGGGGCGCCGAGCACGAATTTGGCGTCCAGTACGCCGCCCTCAATGAACGGCGCGAAGAGCGCGGGGGGCGTGGTCTTTCGCGCTGCAACGGCGGGCTTCCACGCGCGCTCGTTAATCACGACGCCCAACGCGTCCGCCGTCGCGCGGTAACGCTTGGCCAGCGCGCCGCCGCGCTCCTCAAGCTCTTCCACTTCGATTAAGCCCGCTTTTTGTAGCAAGCGAACGTGGTAGTAGACGGTTTGCACTTGTTCATCAAGGCGTTTGGCGAGTTCGGCTGGGTATGCGGGTTCGCGGGCGAGTTCGGCGAGCAAGCGTAGCCGGTCTTCGGAGAGGAGGGCGAGCGAGGCGGGCGGCACGAGGCGAGCGGGTAACCGCTTGCCGTCGTGCACCAGTGAGGTTTCCGCGCTTTCCGAGCGCTTGGCGTTAAGTGCGTGAGCGATGGGGGTCAAGCGAGGCATTTTGATTCGATTCATAGTAGTTTAACTGTTTTTTTAATACTTTGGCTTTGAGTTACCGCTTTGTTATTAAATTTTTTGTA
>JBBILJ010000050.1:0-5541 GCA_037444945.1 Microcaldota archaeon
CTGGCGCGCTGCCCGTAATGCTGTAAAATTGCGAGACGTACCCGTTTGCGAGGCCGGGTGAGAGGAGGGGGGCGGAGAGAAGACCGATGGCGCGCCAGCGGTTTAGTGTGCTTTCGAGTTGGGTGTTGTAGAATTCGGGCGCCATGTCGTTTTCGGGTTGTACGAGGAGGCGTTTTGTGGCGTTCGTGGTGTTACTGGTTCCGATTTGTTGGTAGCCGTCTTGTTGGAGGAGGGCGGTTAGGGCGGGGTTGGTGGCGAGGCTTTGGTTGCCGATGATGACGGTGGTTTTGTTTTGGAGGGTTTGGTTGAATGCAGCGGTTCCCGTGTCCTCGACGAAGAGGAGGGTGAGGTCGTCGTTTTGCTTGGCGAGGGCTTCGTGGATTGCTTTGTCGGAGGCTGCGTTGTTGGAGGGGAGGGCGGTGCGTGAAATAATGATGGCTGCGTTTTGGGGTCGGTCGAGGAACATGTAGACGGGGTAGTTGGCTTTGCCGTTGCTGGTTTGCGCGAAGCGGACGCCGCCTTCGCGTGTGACGGCGAAGTCGAGTTCCCAGTGTGTGCCGCTTGTGTCGGTTGTGATGCGTTCGCCTTGTGCGCCGCCGACTGCGTTTGCAATTACGTCGCTGCCAGAGATTGCGGTTTGGCCGTTGATGAGGCCTTCGAAGCGGCCTTGTTCGCGTAGGATGCGTTCCACGCTTTCGATGACGCTCGAGTCTGCGCGGGGAATCTCGACGATGATTTCGTTGTTTCCCAGGGGGCGTACGACGGCTTGGGAGAGGCCGAGTTTGTTGATGCGTAGTTTGATGGTGTCCACCATGTTGCCCATTGTGGCTGCGTCTACGCTTTTTTCGAGCGAGATTGGGATGCGGACGCCGCCGATGAATTCGATGCCGAAGTTTGCGTCGAGTGTGGTGGGGTTGCCGTCCCGCAAAAAGAGTAGGGCCAGTGCGAGGATGACGATGGCGATGACGAGTTGGATGCGGCGTTCGCCGAGCAGTCCGGACCAAGTCGTTGCCATGAATGATTTTACCTTGAATGCAGTTTTAGAGGGCGGCGTGTTGGCGGGCTTTGCGTTCTGCGTACCAGAGTACGAGGACGGCGTTCGCGCACCATGTTGCCACGAAGTCGGCGAGGCTGCCGATGACGACGACGGCGCCGATTTGCTGGTATGTCGCGATTTGCAGCATGAGGCCGGTGAGGAAGAGGACGCCGTAGGCGCCGATGCTCGTGAAGTTCATTAGAAAGCCGGTTTCCATGGCTTCGAAGGCGCGTTGCGCGGCGGTGCTTTCCGTGCGTTTGAGGACGCGGATGGTGAGGAGGACGTCCGTGTCGAGCGACATGCCGACGAGGGTGAGTAGGCCGGCGAAGCTGGCGAGGGAGAGCGGGATTTGTAGCACACTCATGGCGCCGAGCGTGATGATGATGTCGGAGACGGCGCCCATGATGACGGCAGCGCTTGCCGCTGTGCCGCGGATGACGATGAAGATGACGAGGGCGGCGATGAGGAATGAGAGCACCATGACTTCCTGCGTTTTTTGGAAGAAGAATTGGGAGAGGCTTGAGCCGACTTCGTTGAAGGAGATTTTGTCGGGGCTCACGACGCTGGAGAGGGCGGTGAGGAGTTTTTCGCGGTTTTGGGTTTGCGCTGCGTTGAGTTCGCTTTCGGCGAGTTCGACTGCGCGGTGCGCGTCTGCAGGTAGCGCGGCGGTTGAGCCAATGGTGGAGAGGAGTTGCTGGGCTTGATTGCGAACATTGGTGGTGAGGCGGTCGACGTCAGCTTTCGTGGCGCCGCCGGGAATGCTCGTTACGGATGTGTTGGAGGGGTTTTGGGTGTACGCGTATTGGAGTTCCGCGGTGGTGAGTTGACTTTCGGTTTGTTTGAGTGTGACGAGGGCGTCCTGCCCTTTTTGGAGGTTTTCGTTGAGGGGAAGCTCGATTTCGTACCCGTTTCCCGCTGGGCCCGCGAAACTGCGAACGGTGACTTCCGAGGAGTACGGCGCGAGCGCGTCCTTGAAGGCTTGTTGGCTCACGATTTGGGTGGTGGACGCCGTGATGAGCAGACCTCCTTTGAGGTCGACACCGCGCGCTAAGCCGGGGCCGAAGAAAATGAGGGCGAGCGAAATCGCGATTAGGGTGAGGGGGATGACGGCGAGTCGCTTGTAATGTGAGTGCGCGTAGGGGTTTGGAATATTCATTGAAGACTTAAACCCTTCAACGGAAAGTAGCGTTAGAGCGTTTTATTTTTGGTTGACGGGCTTTATTAAACGAAAACCTTGCCCCGCTCTAGTACGCCCGTCGGGGGTTAGGGAGGAAGCTGGTTTTTCAGCCATGCCCTCGTCGTTTGAAACGTTTTTTGCCCTCATCCACGCCAAATAATAATGCCTGCGTTCAAAAGTATTTACGTGTCTACAGGTGAGAATTGAATGAAAGGAAAAGTGAAGATGTTTAACGACGCTCGAGGCTTCGGCTTTATTACGGGCGACGACGGCAAGGACGTTTACGTTCACTCGACGGCCGTCGAGGGCGGCGCGAAGCTCGCCATCGGCGATGCGGTCGAATACGACGTCGAACAAGCCGAACGCGGCCCCCGAGCCAAGAACGTCAAGAAACTCTAAGTTTCGCGCAACGAGTTTTTTAGCGCCGAATTTTTTTTTCTTTTTCGCGCCCTAGCCGCTGCTATCAGCTGAGAATTCGTTTCTTATAACGTGTCCGCGTTCACGTCGTGAACCGCGTCGCTGAGTTGGAGGAGTTGCGAGTGGATGCCCGCGTCTACGTCCTCGGCCACGACGAGAAAAACCGTCGTGAGCGCGTGTGTGCGCAGGCGTTCCGCTAAGTCGCGTAGAAAGCGCAGCACGGTTTCGCGTTGGTTGTACAACAGTAAAGCGCTCGCCGTGTCGATGAGCAGCGCGTGCACGGCTTTCTCCTCCACGAGTTGTCCTACGCGGATGGAGAGGCTCGTTAAATCGCTCGGTGGAACCATGCCGAGGCACACGGCTGCGTGCCGGCCTTCTTCCGGCGCGTGTTGCGCGTCCGTCGCGTCGATGAAGGCGAACGAGCCGGGTGGAATACCGTTCTCCGCTAACTCCCGTTCTGCATTGGCGCACGAGCGATTGACGCTGATGTATCCCGCCGGCTTGCCGAGCTCGAGAATTGACTTGGCGAGGGCGGGGCGGACGCGTAAGTAGTCCGAGGCGGGAACGACGAGCGAAACGATTCGGCCGTTCGAGTCTTTGAGGATGTCGGCGAGGGCCATGACTCCGCTTAACTCGAGTGCCTCTTTTAAATTCTCGTTCCGTTTTGCCTCCATGTCGACCCGCAAGAATTCGCGCAAACTTCCCGCTCCCGCACCTGCTCGCCGCTTCGCCCAATGGTGTGGTTTCGCGGGTCTAGGTGTCGTCGTCTTTTTCGACGCGCTCGCCCTCTTCGCCATCCTGCTTCGCCCCGATTATGCGGTCGCCACGGGCTACTTGAGCGAACTTGGCGTTGGGGTTTCCGCACTCTTCTTCAACGCCGCCGTTATCGTGAGCGGCTTGCTTGGCGTCGCCTTCTATTATGCCCTCGACAAACTTCTTCCTTCATCAGTCGGCGAGAAAATTGGAGTCGGGGCGGGCTTTTTGGCTGGTTTTTTCCTCGCTCTCGTCGGGGTCTTCCCTTTCAATCAACTCTTCATGCACACCCTCGTCGCAGTGCTGTTCTTCGTTTCCGCCGCCCTCTCCGCGTCCGCGCTCGCCCTCTACGCGAAGAGTGAAAAAATCGTTACGCGGTCTGTGCGCGCCGCCGGCTTTCTCGTCGCGCTCCTTGTTCTCCTCTTCCTCGCTACGGGTCTCGGCACGCTTGAAACGCTCGCGGTGCTCGCATACCAAGCGTTCGTGGCGGGCGTCGCGCTCAACGCGCGCGCCCTCGCAAAATAAGTCTCGTTACTTTTTCCTGAATTTTTCGGCGAGGGCGTCGATGCTCTTGGCTTCGACTTCGTCGGGGCGCGGCACGAGTTCGCCGAGTTTGTAGAATTTGCCGTCCCGGTACGCAACGACGACCGCGTTTTCGTCCCTGCTGACGTCGAGCACTTCACCGATGACGAGGAGGTGGTCGCCGACGGCTTCGCGTTTGACGACTCGGCACTCTAAATTCAGCGTTGCGCCTTTCACCATCGGCGCCTTGATTTTTTTGGGGTCGTAAAACTCTACGCCGAGCTGCTTGAGGAGCGCGTGTTTGTCCACTTCGCGCCCCGTGTAGTGTCCCGCTGTGCTCGTGGCCTTTACCAGCGCCTCGGAAACCAGGTTGACGCCGAACTCCCGCGTTTTCTCGATGTTTTCGAGCGTCGCGTCGCTCGGCAAAAAGTTGACTTGAATTAAGCCTGGCGAGTAGGAAACGTGGCGTGTCCACTCGGCGGTCATGATGTTCGGCCCGTTGGGGCCGTTACTCGTAATTAGTCCCGGGCTGCAAACGAAGAGCCGTGACTCCAAGCTCCCTTTCGGCAAATCCATCGTCCTCGCCCCGTTTGCGGTCGGCGCGCCGTCAGCGCAACGCTAAAATATTGGATGAACGATAACGTTTCGCTTAGTATAAAAAGGGTTGTTTTTGCCGCGGAGGCGAGCCGTATGGTTGGGCGGGCGAAGATGCCGGCGTCCGAAACCGAGTGGCGCAAAAAACTCGCGCCGGAGCAGTACCGCGTGCTGCGCGAGAAGGGAACGGAAATGCCGTTCACAGGGAAGCTGCTTCACAATGCGGAGTCGGGGGCGTACGCGTGCGCCGCCTGCGGCGCCGGACTCTTCTCGTCGAGCGCGAAGTTCGACTCGGGCACGGGATGGCCGAGTTTTGACGAACCAATGAACCGCGCGAACGTGGAGCTGCGCGAGGACCGCTTGGGCGGGACGGTGCGCACGGAAGTCATTTGCAAGCACTGCGGCAGCCACCTGGGACACGTGTTCGACGACGGCCCCACTTCGACGGGTAAGCGCTACTGCATCAACTCGTGCGCGCTCGATTTCAAAGCCGAAAAGAAAAAGTAACGGAAGCGCGGGAGACCGGGCTATTCGGTCGTGCGGCGGTCGAAGTGCTCTTCCTGCCTCATGGCGGCGGCTTTCGTGTGGTGCACGGTGCCGTCTTTGTGTTCAGGTGGCGAATAAATCGTGTAGAGTTTTAGCGGCAGGCGTTTGCTCGTGTTCGTGACGTTGTGGAGCGCACCGGCGGGCACGATGACGCCGCTGCCGTCTCGCACGCGGTGCTTGACGTGGTTGATTTCCACGACGCCGACGCCTTTCTCAAAGCGGAAGAACTGGTCGTGTTCCTTGTGGATTTCGGCGCCGATTTCCTCGCGGGGCTGCAGGCACATCAAGACGAGTTGGCTGTTCTCTCCCGTATAGAGCACGCGGCGGAACCACTTGTTCTTGAGCGTTTCTTTTTCCAAATTGATGGCGAAGCCTTTCTTGGAGTTCATGAATCAATCCACCCGCTGAAAGCTACGTGGTTTTCTTTTTTAATGCCGCCGCTGCGCGCCGATGGGGGGGGGGTGCGCGTTGAGGCGCGGAAGCCGGGGTTGCGGTT
>JBBILJ010000050.1:5632-7444 GCA_037444945.1 Microcaldota archaeon
GCTCTGAGACGTGGAGATAATGCAGGGGGAGGGATTTGAACCCTCGAACCCCTAAGAGATGGCGCCCTGAACGCCACGCATTTGACCAGGCTTTGCTACCCCTGCACAAAAGCAGCGCGAAGAGTGTTGGGGGTTTCCCAAATTAAGAGGGTTACGGTGGCGGGGCGGGGTTCAGGTTTTTGCGTGTTGTTCGGCCAAAAAGAGCAGCAGGGCTTTTTGGGCGTGTAAGCGGTTTTCGGCTTGCTGGTACACGACGCTTTGCGGCCCTTCGATGACGTCTTTGCTGACTTCGTAGCCTTTGTGGGCGGGGAGGCAGTGCATGAAGGTGGCGTTGGGTTTGGCGCGGTTCATGAGGGCGGCGTCGACTTGAAAGCCCTTGAAGTCGGCGATGCGTTTTTGCTTTTCTTCCTCTTGCCCCATCGAAATCCACGTGTCCGTGTACACAACGCTCGCGCCCTCGACGGCTTCTTCGGGTTTCGTGGTGAGTTGAATCCCGTTGTTGGTGACTTGTTTCGCTTTGTTCATGAGCGCGGCGTCGGCTTCATAGCCTTGCGGCGTAGCGGCCGCGAATTGGACGCCCGCGTACGCGCACGCGAGGGCGAGCGAGTTGCACACGTTGTTGCCGTCCCCGATGTAAGCGACTTTGGTTTCCTCGCTCCAACCGTGGTTTTCCTGCACCGTTTGGAGGTCGGCGAGGGCTTGGCAGGGGTGCTCGACGTCGCTGAGCGCGTTAATGATAGGGATGCTCGCGTATTCGGCGAGTTTGGCGACGGTGTCGTGCTGGTACACGCGCGCCATCACGAAGTCCGCGTAACGGGAGAGCACGTTCGCGGTGTCGAGCAAGTCTTCATTGCCGGCAGCCAGCTGCGAGTCTTTCCCAAAATAGATAGCGTGGCCGCCGAGTTGCGTCATGCCGATTTCAAACGAGAGACGCGTGCGCGTGCTGGGTTTTTCGAAGAACATGACGAGCGTTTTGGCGGCGAGCGCGTTTCGCCGCGCGTGCCGCCGCGCAGGCGGCTTCAACCGCGCATGTGGCGAGGCACGCGTTTGGCGCTATCTATTACGCTTCGAAGATTGGCGCAAAAGAGGTCGCGTTTGGGCGTCAGCACTTGTCCGTAATCTTGCGTCGGGTTGCGTGGGCTAAGCGCAGGGAAAAGGGAAGCGGGGCAAGTGAAACTCGCGTCGTCCGCAAACTCCGCCCGCGCTAGCCGAGGCGTTTTTTGATGGCGAGGATGCCTCGTAGCATGGCGGGCGCGACGCGTACGTTCGCGGTGCCTGCGCCTTCGTGGTGCCAGCGAATCGGGATTTCTGCGATTCGTAAGTCGTTTTTTTTGGCGAGGGCGAGTAGTTCGACGTCCCACTCGAACCCGCGTGTTTGGAGGAGTGGTGTGAGTTTGGTGACGGCGGAGGCGCGTAGGGCTTTGAATCCGCACTGGGAGTCCGCTACGCGTAGGCCGAAGAGCGTGTTGACGAGGAGGTTAAAGCCGCGGGAGGCCGCGAAGCGCTCGGTCGGGAGTCGGCCTTCGATTCGGCTTTCGGGGAGGTAGCGAGAACCGATCGCGACGTCCGCCGATTGGAGTTTGGGGAATTCGGTGGCGGGCGTGGAGCCGTCCGCGTCGCAGATTAAAACGTCCGTTTTTTTGTTGGCGAGGGCGCGCAGGCCGGCGTTGAGGGCGCCGCCTTTGCCTTGGCGTTCGCGAAAGTGAGTTGCTTGGAGTGGGAGCTTGTTTTTTGCGGCGTAGTGCTTGGCGACAGTGACGGTGTTGTCTTTTCCGTCATCCACGATGAAGACGCGCGGTTTCTTTTTGGGGG
>JBBILJ010000051.1:0-7287 GCA_037444945.1 Microcaldota archaeon
CGCGGCTCAAACGCCGAAAGGTCTTGGGGGGATGAGGGATGATTTGCGGCCCTGTTAGGCGGGGACAAAGTATACTTTTCGGCCAACTTGGCGTTTTTGAAGGACGCCTTGGCCGCACAAGCGGTTGAGCCTTGCCGACGCCGCGTTCCGACCCCGGTACCCGAATTGTTTTTGGACCTCTTCCGCGCTTGCCTTACCCGTTTTTTTGACGAAGTTCACGATTTGTTCGTCGATTTCGGCGAGCAGGACTTCGGCGGGTTTTGAGCGAGGCGCGGTGTGCGATTCTGCGGTGAGTGGGACGGGTTGGCGGGTTTCGAGTTTTTCTTCCAGGGCCGACATCCGGTTTTCGAGGGCGACGACGCGGTCGAGTTTGGCGTTGATTTCTTTGAAGAGCAGGTTGGTGGAGGCGCGTTCTTCCGAGAGTTTGTTGAGCAGGGCGCCGACGACGAGGGGGTTTTTCATTTCCTCGTTGAACTTGCTGAAGTCAGCAGCCAAGCGCTTGAATTCCTCGGATTCTTCGCCCATAACGAAAACCTTGCGGCTTCCACAAAACCCTTAAAACCCTCGATTGCTTCGTAACTTTCTCGCGACAGTGGCAAGGCGTGCTTGCGACACCATCACGCAAGTATCACGATAATATCATGACTCTATTTAAAGATTGGGGCTCACTTCCAGAAAAAACCGACCCACAACCCCGAATCAGGCTAAAAATAGGGATTCAGGGCCTGAATCGTTAAAATACAGCCGATAGGCTAGACTCTAAGGGAAAGAAAAGGGGGATTGAAAGCCAGCCGGTAAATCAGCCTTTGGCGGCTTTTTTGGCTGCGGCGACGACTTTTTTGTGCGCGCGGTTCTCGGTTCGCGTGTGCTCTTTGGCTTGCTTTTCGAGGCGCGCTTCGAAGTCTTTCTTGACGGCCGTGACGGCGTCCTTGATTTTTTCGTCCATCATCTTCGCGTCAACCACCGAGCCGATGAGTTGGCGGTCGATGCGGTTGTCGACATCCGCGATTGAAGCGTCCGTGTGGCGCAAGTCCTTGCGCACGTGCGCGAGGCTTTTTTGGAGCACGAAGTGTTTTTGCTCTTCCTCACTGTGCGTGGCGAGCATTTTCGCGAAATCCCCTTTGAGTTCCTCGCGAACCGCGCCCACGTCTACCTTGGAGTACTTGGAGGCGACTTCGTCGAGGACGAGTTTGCGGGCGTCCTTGATTTTTTCGTCCATCATTTTCGCGTCAACCACCGAACCGATGAGTTGCGCGTCAATGCGCGAGTCGACGTCGAGGATTTTTTGGTTGACGGCCTTGATTTTCTTCGTCAAGCCCTCAGGAGCCGCGCCGGGGTGCCCTTCGGTTTCGAGGCGGCGGCGAATGTCTTCGAGTGAGAGGTGGAATTCGTCCCGCAACTCGCTTTTAACCGAGGCGAGGCGTTCCTCGAGATTCGAGAGGTCGTGGGAAGTGGCGCGGATAGATTGTAACTCGCTCTCGAGCGCGTCCACTTTGGTGGAGAGGCGCGCGAAGCCCTCGCCTGTCGACGACGAGGTCGTGATGTTCGTGGTTTCGCCGTATGAGGCGGGAAGGCCGCTGACGGGGGTGCCGGTGCCACTGGCTTCCTCGCGCTTGGAGTACGAGTAGTATCGGTCGTCGCTGGATTCGGGCATCGCTTTCACCTCGTCGCTTTGGAATGTTTTGTTTGTAACCGTGTAAGGAGAGTAAGAAGAAGGTTCGAGGATGGTTTGCTGGGAGCGGTCAACGGTCGTGTCGCTGGTGCGCGAAGTAAAGAGGCTCACGGACGGCTCGACGGGGCCCGCGATGCGCGCGCCACGCAGGGACTCAAAGTCCTCAGTCAAATGCGTGAGGGCTGTGTTCTGTGTCGCGTGGTCGTCCTCCACTGAACGCTGGAGCTTGTCGAGTTTTTGGTGCACATCGTTCTCGCGGTCCGCGTGATAGCGCTCGTGATCGCGCTCCGTTTCGCGGAACTTGCCGAACGCGTAAACGTCGAAACCGGCGACGGCGGCTAAAGCAACTGCTTCAATTACACCCACCACGAGTTCGTACACCCCTTAACAATGCACAAAACCGACGCCCCCATCTATTTAAACATTTCTCCCACTCGCCAGTAGTAACATTTCGGGGATCGCGGGGGCTTTTCTCGGCGTGAAACCGTTTTAAAACCGCGGCCGCGTTCTTCGACTCATGAACTTCGAGCCACTCGCGGACGCATTCGAGCGCCGAGACCTCGCAACCCTGAAAACCCTCGCGAGCGACTACTGTGAAGAAGCCCTCGTCAGCCAGCGCTACGCCCTCATCGACTACGCGGCCGCCGCCTACGCACTCGCCAAATTCATCGAAAAAGGCCACGCTATCAACGCGAAAGAATGGACAACGTTCAGCACGCAAACCCTCGACGCACTGCGCCGCATCGCGAAAATCGAAAAAGAAGGAAAAAACAACGCGGCGGACGAAGCCCTCGCCAACGAACTCTCGCGACTCCGCGGATTCGGCGCGCGACTGGGCCGCTTCACCACCAACGCGGTCGACAAGGCGTTCCTCAAATGCGGCGCACAACTCTACGCGCACGGCGCTAGCCTCTCTCGGGCGGCCGCGCTCGCCCGCGTGGAACCCCGCGACTTGGCGTCCTACGTGTCCGCCACCAAAATGCCCGAAAAATACGGCACCGTCTCGGTGCGCGAGCGGCTCGCGGCCGCGAAACGAAAACTCGGCATCCCGTGAAACGCTTATGCGAATCGTCTGCGACTCCTCGTCGTTGATTTCCCTCTCGGAAACCGCGATGCTGGACGCGCTCCCGTACCTCTCCCAGAAAGCAGGCGTCGAGTTCGTCATCCCACCCAGCGTGGAGAAAGAAAGCATTACGCACCCGCGCTTGGTGCATCGTTATGCGCTCTCTGCGCTGCGCCTCGAGCGGCAAATCGAGGAGAAAAACATCGCAGTACGGGACGCGCCGGGCTTGGCGGCGGAAACGCAGCGCATCCTCGCCGCCGCGAACCACCTCCTTACCGTCGAGGGGCGGCCGCTCGAAATCCTACAACTCGGCGAATCCGAGTGCCTCGCCCTCCTCGCGCTCGAAAAGGACTCTGTTTTTTTGGTGGACGAAAAGACCGCGCGCCTCGTCGTCGAGAACCCGGCCCGGTTGCGCGAGTCACTGCGCGGCGAGTACGCGCGCGAAGTGCAGATCGACGCGCGCGCCGCCGAAGAATTGGCGGCCAAGTTCGCGGGCGCGAGCGTGATTCGCAGCGCCGAATTATTAGCACTGGCGGCGGAGCAAGGCTTTTTTTCGAGTTTTGGAGGTGAAGCGCGGGAAGTGTTTCACGCCTCCGTCTACGCGGTTCGCGCCGCCGGCTGCAGCTTAACGGAAAACGAGTTAGACGAGTACGAGAAAATCCCGCTCCACCACACTTGAACGCGGGGCACGATTTTTAGGGGGGGCAGCCTTTGATCAAGCCTTGCGCGACGCGCTGGGACGCGGTTTGCACGCCCGGGTTCTGGACATAGTGCGCGAAGTAGTACTCGAGGTTGCCAAAAAGCGTGTAGCGCCCATTCGAGCACTGGAGGGCGAATTGCTCGCTCCACTCGCCCATCGCGAGCTGGTTGTTGAAGTACACGCTGCGGCCGTCGATGGTTTTGACGATGCTGTAGGGGTCCTCGTTGACTTTGACGTAGAGCCGCAGCTGCAGGCGCCCGGGGCCATTGGTGCCGAACTGGTACGTTTGGTCTCCCTGGTAGTACACCACGCTCGCGTCCGTCTCGTGGGCTTCCGCCAAGGTGAGATTGAGTTGCGGCGAGGCGGGGTAGGCGGTGGTGAGGTAGTCCGCCATGAAGGCGTTGAACGCGTCCTGGGCGAACGTGCGGGTTTCCTCCAGCGTGTAGTTCAGAGCCGCGTTTGAATTGTAGTACAAGCCCGGCGTGTTCCACGCGACGCGGATGCGGTTATACCCGTTTTCCGCGTCGAGGAGCATATAAGAATCGTGAAGCTTACCCCCCAGCTCATACTCAAAAAGCCAGCGCCGCGTCGTGCCGTTCGCTTGCGTCACGCTCACCACCGTCACCTTGGAGGGGTAAAGCGCCTTTGCTTTCGCCGTGAACGCATCGAGCGTCTTCGCGTCCGCGTCCTCGGTCTTGAACGCGTCCGCCACCAAGGCGTACGCGCCCGCATAGTTTTGAGCATTAAGGGCGGCAAAATACGCGCCAACCGTGTCACTCATCGAGTAATTCGCGGGCGGCTGAGGCGTCGGCGAGGGGGCCGGCGTCGGCGTCGCGACCACAGTCGGGTTAAACGTGGGCGCCGCGGTGGGAACCTCGGTGGGAAGGACAATGGGCGTCACTTCAACGCTAATCGTGGGCGTTGGGGACGGCGCGAGGGGGGTTTGCGTGCAACCCGCCAAAAAAACGGCGGCGAAAATAAAGGAAAACAACCATAGGTTTGGGCGCGTAAAGAATGCCATAAGAGGGGGGAACTCGCCTGCTGAATAAAAACTAAACCGTTGGGCCGCTTAAGCGAGGAGGCGGTTGATTTTGGCCGCCGTCACGAAATCGTTATCGAAGAGGCCGTCAATCGCGTGCGTGTACAATTCGAGGCGGACGCGGTTGTAAAACACGTAGATGTCCGGGTGGTGACCTTCTCCTTCGGCCAATTCGGCGACGTGATTGATGAATTTCATTGCTTCTCGAAAGTCCTTGAACTTGAACTCGCGCTCAATCGATTTGTCTTTGAGCGTCCAGCCCGGGGCTTGCTGGAGCGCTTCGAGCGCTTGTTCACGCGTGTACGGCGGCACACCGCCCTCGCACGGCACACACTTCATTTCAAGATAATCCATGAGCGAAGTGACGGCGAAGAAGTATAAAAAAAGGAGTGGACTCGACGGGATTTGAACCCGTGGCCTCCTCGTTGCGAACGAGGCGATCTACCGCTGATCTACGAGCCCGCAGAAGACGGGGGAACGAGTATTGGGTTGGGGGGAATTATAAGGATTGTTCCCGTAAGCGATTTCGGTCGTCGAAAATCATGGCGAAAGAAAAGAAACAGTGGTCCGCGTTCAAGCCCGTGCGAAAAAAAACCGCGCTCGGCGTACTGGAAGTGCGCCTACAGCGCATGAGCGACGCCAAGCGCGCGAACGAAGTGTTCACGAACCCGACAGTGAATCGCTTCCTCCTCGTCCCCGCCAACGGAGCAGGCGGCTCCCTCGCCGCCACCAAAAAACACATCCATAGCTATCTGTCGAATCCCTCGAAACGACCATTCGTTGTAACGCTGGACGGCGACCCGGTGGGATTCGCGAACTTGGATCGCCGCACTGGGCGCAGCTCGCATGTGGCGAGTTATGGTATCATGGTGGACCCGCGCGTCCACGGCAAAGGCGTCGCGAAATTCTTGTTGGCGACGTTGTTCGCGTTCGCAAAGCGCAGCGGCATCACGCGCATTTCGGCGACGGTTCACGCGGACAACCCTCGCGCGCGAGCGTTCTACAAAAAAATGGGGCTCAAAGAAGATGGCGTTGCGAAGAACGAGTTGCGCGTCAACGGGCGGTACGCGGACTCCATTTATATTGGGCGGATGCTGTAATTTTTGTTCCTTCATTTTCTAGAGGTTTTCACGTATGGCAATGATGGCGACGCGGGAATTCAAGGCTAAAAAGGCTGAGAATTTCTCCGAGTGGTACAACACCGTGATTTACGCGGCGGATTTGGTGGACGACCGCTACAACGTGCAAGGGTTCTTAGTGCACAAGCCAGGGGCGACGCGCGCGATTCGCGGCATTTACGCGATTTTCGAAAAAGAACTCGAGGCAGACGGCCACGAGCCCGTACTCTTTCCGACCGTGATTCCCGAGGAAAACTTCCTCAAAGAAAAAGAGCACGTGGAAGGTTTTGCGCCGGAAGTTTTTTGGATCACGCAAATGGGTTCCACACCCTTGCACCGCAAGCTCGCCTTGCGCCCGACAAGCGAGACCGCCTTCTACCAAATGTACTCGTTGTGGGTGAAGACCGCCGCCGACTTGCCCCTCAAGTTTTACCAGTCCTGCTCAGTGTTTCGCGGCGAAAAGGAAACCAATCCGTTTTTGCGCGGCCGCGAGTTTTACTGGATTGAGACACACGACGCGTTCGCCTCCAAGGACGAGAGCGTCGAGCAAGTCAAGCGCGACAACGTGATTTACCGCCGCGTCATCTTCGACGGCTTGGGCGTGCCGATTCACATCTTCCGCCGCCCGCAATGGGACAAGTTCGCGGGCGCGGACGACACGTTCGCGTACGACGCGTACATGCCGGACGGCAAAGTCCTCCAAATCGGCAGCACACACCTACTCGGACAGAATTTCGCTAAACCGTTCGGCATCGAGTTCGCGGACGAAAAAGGCGAAAAACACTACGCGTGGCAAACTTGCTTTGGACCCGGCATCTGGCGCATCATGGCGGCCCTCATCGCCACCCACGGCGACGACCACGGCCTCATCTTCCCCCTCCCCGTCGCCCCCGTTCAAATCGTAATCGTACCCATCCTCAAAGGCGAAACAGCAGGCGTAGTGGAGAAAGCGAAAGAAATCGAGCAAAAACTGTGCGCGGCCGGCTTGCGGGCAAAAGCCGACCTCTCCGACAAAACACCGGGCTTTAAGTTCAACGAATGGGAGCTGCGCGGCGTGCCTTTGCGAATCGAACTTGGGGGCCGCGAACTGGCGCAAGGCGCCGTCACGCTCGTGCGCCGCGACAACCGCGAAAAAATCACGGTCAAAGAAGACGAACTCGTCGGCGCGATTGAAAAAGCGGGTGCTGCGCTACTCGACGCGTTGCGGGCGAAAGCGAAAAGCGAGTTCGACGCTCACTTGAGCGAAGCGTGGGATAAAGACTCACTCAAAAAGACACTGAACGAGAAGAAGGGCGTGGTGCGGACCGCGTTCTGCTCAACTCAAATGGACGGCAAGCCGTGCGCGGACGAACTCCAAAGCTTCACGGTAGGCGGCAAAGTGCGCGGCAACCTCGCCTTCCTTACCGAGGACGCGGCCGGCAAGTCGTGCGTGTGGTGCGGCCGGCCCGCGAAAGAAATCGTTTACGTCGCTCGGCAATACTAATTCGACGACGTTGAACCTCAAAGGTCTATTTCTTACAACAAGCGTAGTCAGCGAGAGGCCTCCCTTGAACTAGGCAGAGAAGAGAAAAAAGAGGAAAAGAAAAAGGAGAGGACCTAGTTTTTTAGGCGGTCGGAGAGGGTGCTGGCACACAACTGTGCTTGGCGGCTCGATTAATGCACACGTACCCACTGTTGCAGGAGTAAGTGCCCGCC
>JBBILJ010000052.1:0-7138 GCA_037444945.1 Microcaldota archaeon
GCCGTCGCCCACAACGTGAGAACCCTCACAACCCAGATTTATTGGACACTCTCCGATTCAGGCGAACTGTCCTTCTTCGGGTGGCGTGCTGCCAGCGGCTTCCTCGTGTTCCTCGAACTCGCGGTCGTTGAACTCGAACACCGCGTGCCGAACCGTCTTGCCGCCGAACGAGAACACCTTGAGAGCGTCCGCGCGCTCCCCGGAGAACTGCAGCAATTCGTGTTGCTGGCTGGGGTCGAGCACGGTAGAGCGCCCCGCATTAAGCCACTCCACGACGGGGTGTTTGCTTCCGTCCGAGAGTTCCAGCACAAGTACGCGCGCTTCCAATTCGAATGAACGCAGCAATGAGCACAAGAGCAAAGTTCGATCAAAGGGGTCCGCGGCGCCGAGCTCGAATAATTCCGCGGGAGTGAACCAAAACGAGACGCCGAGTTCGGAGTGCAAGGGCGCGAGCGAGGCGACGAGCTCGAGACAAGCAAGCGCCGTGTCCTCTGGTTTGCTTTTATTTTCGGCGGTGAGTTTCTCCTCGATGCGGCGCTTGGCATCCAGCACGGCCGCGTCGTTGCCGTTCACGAGAGCTTTGAGTTCAGGCAGGGTTTTGCGCTCGTGCTCGTCAATATAATCCGCGTACCGGTCGATGACTTTGTGATATGCGGCTGATCGCGCTTTCCAGACCTTGCTCTCGTCGCCAACGGGTGCTTCTCCAGCCGGCGCTGGTGCAGCGGTTCCGCGCTGGCGCTTGATGAAGGGGAGGAGGTCTTCCAGCGTCGCCATAGAGGTGTTTGAGGGCGGAACGCGCCTTTAAAACCCGCTGCCACGATAAACTTTCACGCGATTCTACGCTTTTTGACGAATCGACGGCGAATTAATTTGCTGATGCGTATGGAACCCCTCAAACTCTCGTTTCTCGGAGCCTGCCGCGAAGTCGGCCGCTCCGCCATCCTCGCGCACGGCTCCAAGCGCGCCCTGATGGATTGCGGCGTGAAAATCAATCGCGACCGCGACGAATACCCCCTCCTCGATCGCGGCGAAGCGCGCAAACTCGACTCGGTTATTCTCTCGCACGCGCATTTGGATCACACGGGTTACGCGCCCGCTCTCTACGAGCAAGGCTTCCACGGCACGACCGTGATGACGAAGCCGACCCGCGATCTGGTGCAGGCGCTCTGGGCGGATTACTTGCACCTCAATGTCGAGGAAGGTGCGCCGTTCTCCAATCAAGACGTCATCCAGCTCCTCAAGCGCACGCAACTGCTTGAGTACGACGCGCCGCAACGCGTCTCCAACTTTGACACGTCCTTCCATGAAGCTGGCCACATCCTCGGCAGCGCGTTGATTATGCTTCAAGACAAGGGCAAGCGCGTCCTCTACACCGGGGACGTGAACAACAAGCCTTCACGCTTACTTGAAGGTTGCGAACTCAATCTCGAAGCCGACACACTCATTATCGAGAGTACGTACGGTTCGCGCGCCGACAAGCACCCAGCCCGGCGCGACCTTGACGCCGCCTTTATTGCCAGTATCAAGAAAACTCTCGACCGCCACGGGAAAGTCATCATTCCGACTTTTGCTATCGGCCGCGGGCAAGAGATTCTGTTCACTATCGAGAGCTTCATTCACACCGGGGCCTTGCCTAAAGTCCCGATTTACATGGACGGCATGGTTACGAAAATCTTACGCATTTACCGCCACAACGCGATTTACCTCAAAAAAGAACTCCAGCACCGCATCCTCACCAGCGACGACGACCCCTTCAAAAGCACGGATTACTTGGTGCCGCAGCGCTCCGACAAACGCGACGTCTTCGACCAAGACCGCGCCATCATCATCACCACCAGCGGCATGCTCAACGGCGGCCCCGTCCTCGACTACCTCAAAGAACTCGGCCCCGACAAAAACAACAAACTCATCCTCGTCGGCTACCAAGCCGAAGGCACTAAAGGCCGCGCGCTACTCGAAGGCGCGCGCGAAATCCGCATCAAGGGTGAGCGCGTCGACATCAACCTCGCCGTCGAGCAATCCAGTTTTAGC
This sequence comes from Microcaldota archaeon, assembly GCA_037444945.1. Lineage (GTDB taxonomy): Archaea > Micrarchaeota > Micrarchaeia > Norongarragalinales > JBBILJ01 > JBBILJ01. The sequence goes on from JBBILJ010000052.1 coordinate 2,032, forward strand.
GCGCACGCCGACCACGACGGCTTAATGGAGTTCGCGCGCCGCGTCCGCGGCCTGCAAAAAGTCTTCATCGTCCACGGCGAAGGGCACAAAGGCGACGAACTCGCCAAAGACCTCGAAGAATACGGCCGCACCCTCGCCCGCAAACAACGCACCGGCGGACGAGGGGGAAAAGAATTCGATGTCGTCGTCCCCGAACTCGGAGAGACTTACGACGCGTGAGCGCGCGAGGAAAGAACGCGAATAGCGAAAAAAGCCGGCAATGCCTCGCGCGAGCCGCTCAAGGCCTTCTCGACTTTCATGAAAACCGCCGCTTTTTTTCCGCCGAACGCGAACTGTGCGCCTGCCTTGCCGCTTTTTCCGCCCGTGAACGATTTTTGCGCGCCCACATCCAGCGACCAGCGCGGCTTTTCGAGGGAGAGCGTCAAATCCCCCTCTTTTAGCGTGGACGCGCCCGCTCGCACCGAGATGTCCGCATCCTTGAACTTGAAGTCTTTAATCACGATAGCTTGGCCGACGCCGTGACCTTTAAAATCCGTTGACGCGACGGCTTTGAGAATGATGCCCTTCTCGTCGAACGCTTTTTTGAGCGCAGCGCTCAGCGTCGCGTGCGCGCCTTGAGGGATGAAAATCGCGGCGCCAGCCGTGATGCCATTGTTCAAGCTTTGCGCGAACGCGGCTTGCCCCCACGTCGCGTTTCCTTTGGTGTCCGCGCCGGCGAGCAAGTTCACGGCACTTTTATCGCCAGCAGGCACGTAGACGTCCGATTCCGAGTTGAACGCACCACCCAAATCGTTCGCGTAAACGAAAAACTTGGGTTCTTTTACCGCTCACGTGATTGCATCCCCTCGGGGAAACAACGGCGGCCGGTCGCCGACGGCTTGCGCGTGCGTGGCGACGTGGGCGGCGAGCATCGCCATCAATGCGGCGGTTGGAATCATTGCTTTCTTTGCAATCGCCATTTTGTTGTCACCAATTTTTCCTTTTTTGGGGGACTAATTATTGTTTTACCAGTTGGTTTCGTGTTTTAGTGCCGCGCGGGTAACTGCTTGGGCGCGTGTTTTTCGAGGAGGGGCTGGACTTTTTCGGCGAGGGTGGCGAGCGCGGTTTTTTCGCTTTTGTTTAGCAGCAGGCCGGCGGGAAGATTGGCTTGATTCCAGCCCGGCGTGAAGTGAATAATCGGGCGGGGTGGTTGCGTCAAGAGTTCTTGGTGCAGGATTTGAGCGAAGCGTTCAATGCGCGGCCCGCGCAGTTCCCCGAAGCGAACCACGAATGCGGGGTGCTCGGCCGAGCGGCGTTGCGAGTAGGTACGGATGCCGTCTCGCGTTTGCTGCGTGCTGCGCTTGGGTTCGAAATTGCTGAACGCGTCCGCGGCCTCTACGTGCCACGTTGGTTCTTTACTCTTTGGCGCGCCGACGCGCCGAAAAGGGAGTTGAGCCATTGGTAGAATGGGGCGAGGCGCGAATAAAAAACCACTCCACGCATATCTTATGTTCCTCATGCAGACCACTCTCGCGGACGAACACGAAGCCCCCACGCGCGAAGAAGCCCTCGCGCTCCACGAAAAAGTGGAAGCCCAATCGCAAAGCGAGCAGGGCGAGCCAAGCAAGGACTATGTAGGATTCAAGCGTCGCGCCCAAGAAATCGGCAAACTCGTCCTTGAACTCAAAAACCCTCTGATTGTGCACCACTTTGACTGTGATGGATTGAGCAGCGGTGCGTTGGTTTCCCTTGCGCTCGACCGCGCGGGCGTGACGCACGGCTTGAAAATGCTCAAGCGCTTAGACGAGGAAAAGCTCGCTGAGGCCCTAGCCGTTGCGAGCGAGCAGCAAACCAAAAACCTGGTGTTCACGGACTTGGGGTCGGGTTTCGCGAACGTTTTGGTCGAGCAGTTGAGCGATTTTGATGATGTTGTGATTCTCGACCACCACCCGCCGCAAAAGCGATGGGACGAGTTACCGTCGAGTTTTCACCAACTTAACGTTCATGATTTCGGCATTGAGGGCGCCGTCGAAGCGTGTGGCGCGAGTACGGCGTATTACGCCTTTAAACACTTCACAAAAAACGCGGACATCGGCAAGCCCTTCGAGCAAATCGGCACCGTCGGCGCGGTGGGAGACATTCAAGATCAAGGTGGCCTCATCACGCTCAATCGAGAAATGGTTGAAGACGGTGTCCAGAACGGCACCATCGAGGTCTCCAAAAACCTGCGCGCCTTCGGCCGCGTCTCGCGACCCATCGTTTGGTTCCTCACCTACCTCACGGAACCCTTCATCCCGGGTTTAAGCGGCGACGAGAAAGCATGCGCAACCTTCCTCGACGGCCTCGGCTTACCGCTGCGAAACGGCGAGAACTGGGTACACTACAACGACTTGACGCTCGAGCAGCAACAAGCCCTCTCCAGTGCGCTCATCGAGTTCGCCGAAGACGCCGGCGTCGAAGAAGACACTCTTCAAGCCCTTTTTGGCGAAATTTATTCTTTTCCGCGCGAGAACCCGCACGAAGAAGTCAGCGACGCGTACGAGTTCTCCACCCTCCTCAATGCGTGCGGCCGCCACGACGCCCCCCTTGCAGGTATTGCCGTTCTCAAAAACGAGCCCGACTCCCTCAAAGCCGCCCGTGAGCTCTTGTTTGCGCACCGTAAGGAAATCCAAGCCGGCATATTGTTCGCGCGCAAAAACTACGCCGACCTCGGCGCGTTCTACCTCCTCGACGCGCGCGGCGTGGTTCGTGACAGCGTGATTGGCACCGTCGCCGGCTCTTTTCTAGGCTCGGGTCTTGTGCCGCGAACCAAGCCCGTCCTCGCTTTTTCTTTAGATGAGGAGAAACCCGAAATTATCAAGATTAGCGGTCGCGGAACCAAAGAACTCGTTGAAGCGGGTCTGCATCTCGGGCGGCTTATGGGTGAAGCTGCCGCTCCCCTCAGTGGAATTGGCGGTGGGCACAACAACGCCGCAGGAGCGACTATTCCAGAAGGCAGAGAACTAGAATTCCTAAAAAAAGCGAAAGAAATCCTTAAAAACCAAATTGGAGTATAGTGATTGTTGTTTTTGGTTATTTTAACGGTTACCGCAAGTTATTAATTCTGAGCCTGATTTTGGTTTAATAGGCTCCCTCATGCTCTCTAAAGCCAGAATCCAGCAAGTCAAGGGCGAGGTCTTAGGCGCCCTCTACGAGGCGTACCCGGACTCGCTCTTCATGAACGCTGTCGCTAAGAAAATCGAGCGCGATAACGAGTTCGTGGCGCGCCTCCTCGACGAGCTGGCGAGCCAAAAGCACGGGCTTAAGCTCGTCGAACGCGTCCCTTGGAAGCGCCGCGGCTCATGGGGCAAACGACCTCGCTGGCGCCTGAGTTTTGAAGCCAAGAAGGCGTACGACGCGCGCGCCGCTAAAACGGGCGAAAACGAGGCTTCTACGGCTTAGGACAAGGCTTTCTTTACGATATATTTGAAGTCGCGTTCGCGGCCCGCCCAGGTTCGTTGCTCGCCAGGTCCTAATTCGCTGCGTTGGAGTTGCGCGTTTGCGAAGAATTCGAGTCCCGCGATGCGTTTCTTGGCGTCTTGAAGGCTGATGGCGGTCGCGCGGGGGATGATTCGGAGTTCCGCGCCTTTTTGGCTGCCCCGAATGCTCCAATTTACGCCGAAGCCTTGCGTGGTGCGCTCGCGCAAGAGTTTTTCGAATTGTTTGCGTGCACTGGGGGCGTAACTCGGCGGCAGTACCAGGCTTTCCGGGCGCTCGCGTAACTCGTTGAACGCTTTTTCGCTCTCCTCGAACACTTGCTTCATGGCGCGGTGTCCTTTTTCGGAGAACAGTTCGTCAAGGGAAGCAAAGCGCAGCGAAAGCGCGGGAATGCCTTCTCCGCGCTTGGGGAAGCCGATTTTGATGTTTTTGGGTAATCGTCCTTTCACTTTGAGGTAGTAAAGAATCGGCAGGGCGAGGGGGTCGAAGGACTCTGTGCCCGCGCGAAGCAGGCGAATCGGAACGCTTCATTCCACTGCTGGACCGGGTGGGGTAAGAGTAGAATCAGGATACACTAGGCTTTCTTCCGCTTTCACGACATTTGGGAACAAGTGGATGTGCAGGTGTGGAATGGTTTGGCCAGCGATGAGACCCGTGTTTCCGCTCGCGGATAACGCGTAGCCCTCCCGTTTCGTCATCGCCCCAAAAACCGCTTTGACGGCTTTCCCGAGCGCTTTATACCCGTCTGGCGGAAGTTGGTGAAGAGAGGCGACGTGCTCGGGCAGGTACGGAAAGCGGGATTCGAGAACTCGAAAAGAAGGCGCTTGAACAACGCGCTCGACGATGGGTTCTTCTTTGAGGTTGCAAAAGCGGCACGACTCGTTGAATCGCGCGCTGCTTTTCTCCATTTCGGAGAGAATGAATTTGGAGGTTTTTTCGGGCCAAGCGGGCGCGCGAACCTTAAGTTTTGCTCGAAGAGGCATTTTGCCGCTCACCGACTCAGGGGAGCAGCGGGGAGATTAAATAATGTTTCTCGCGGCGAGGAGGACGTCTTCTTTTTTGATGTCTTTTCTTCCGGCGTGGCGGGCGAGGATTTTGGCTTTAAACAGGATTTCTTCGGCTTGGTCGGTGAGGAGTTGGGCGAGGCGTTGGCTCGCGTCTTCGCCGACGCGTTCGGCGCCTTGGCTGCGAATGATTTTGTCCATGTCGTAGAGTTGGAATGCGGTTGCGTGCATTGGAACGAAATCCCCCCCCCACCCTTTTTGTGCTCTCGCTCGCCATTGCGCTTGTTTTTCTACCCACCACGGCGAAGAAACCAGCGCGGCGAATCAAACCCTGCCCGTTTTTTTCGGGTCCCTTGTTTTTTCCTCAACCGCGTTGTGCGGCGAGGACGTCCCGCATGCGGCGGGATTCTTGCGCGAGGGCGTACGCGGCGTTTTCGGTGCGGCAAATGATTTCGTTGCCCGCGACTTTGAACGCGTAGGCCTCGTTTGTTTCGGAGAGTTCAGTGATGAGCTCGGCGAGCGTTCGCCCCTCGGTGATCACGGAGCGTTCAATGGCCTCCATTTCCAGCGTCATTGCCCATCACCTATGACTGAAAAACCCTTGTTTTTTCGAACCCCAGGGCGCTTAGGAAATTTCAGGAAGGATC
>JBBILJ010000053.1:0-3993 GCA_037444945.1 Microcaldota archaeon
TGATGCGCGCCCCGATCACAGGCACAACGAAGTCAGAGTTGTTCGCAATCAGGGTCCCGTAAAAAACGCCGTAGTTGAAGAACAGAGCGACGTTGGTGGAAGGAACCCAACCGCCGCCACTATAGCTGGGGAGATTGTTGATGGAGTTGCCCCAAAAACGCAGCAACGACATATTGTCGTTGGAGAGTCCCGCGTACACGCCTTGACGGCTGTTATTGATAGTCGAGTTCTCGATGCTTAAATTCGAAGCATCGTAGGCGAGTTGGGCGCCGTAAATGCTGCGGCTCGACTCGGAAGCATTCAGCGTCGAGTTGTAAACGTAGTAAAAGAAGAAACCGTCGCCATCACTCGCATTCATCGTATTCAATAAAGCGTTCGAGCAATTCACGAGCGCGAAGTGCCCGCTGCTCACACCGCTCACGCTAGCGGGGCAACCACGGTACCGAGAATCATAATAGTAAACGGGTTTGCCGTTCACGGTATTACTCGTATCGATATCGTGGAGGAGGTACGTCAGGCGCGCGCCGCCGATCGCGGTCGTGGAGACGGAGAGACCGAGGGTATTGGCCGAGTAGTTGTCGAGGAAAGCGTTGTTGCGCAGCGTCGCGTTCAACACGTCCGACAACACTACCCGACCGCCAAAAGTGCTGTTCACCACGGGACTCGCGACACTTTGAAGATAGAGGTAACCGTTGGTGAGGTTGTTGCCCGTGACCATGGGGTGCGTGTCCCCGTAAAGGTAGAGGAAACTGTTAGTGAGGTTGTTGCCCGTGAAGTTCGCGTCCAAAGAATAGTAGGAGTAGCACTCCGCTGGGAGAGTGTTATACGAAAAATTGTTGCCCGAACCACCCGGTTGATAACAACTGTAGTTAGTGGAGGATGCGTTATTGCGCAAAAAAACGTTATAGGCCGAATACGCGGCAAAAAGGCCGTAATACCCGTTTTGTAAGTTGTTGTCGGTTACCCAGTTATAGCCGCCCCCATACGTGTTGACGAGGTACGTCGCGTTGACGAGGTTATTGTACGACGCGTTCGCGTTCGTGGTGGCGAATAAGCCGATGGACCACGGCGTGGCGTTAAAGGCGTTAAACGTCACGTTGTCCCCCGAACCGTAAAAAACGAACGCCCCCATCACGGCGTCCGTGACGTTGGAGCGCGTGAGCGTGCTGTCCGTGGTTTGCCACAACCAAACCCCTTGACCTCCCGTCGTCGAGTTCGCGATGGTGAAGTTGGTGCAGCCGCCGAGGTAGATGCCGCCCGCGTCCGTGACGCGCGTCGAACCGCCGTTGCTGCAGACTTGGGAGGCGTTAAAGTTCGTGGGCGAATAGTAGTAAAACGGGCGACCATTGACGGTGTTGCTGGTCTCCACCGAATTGTTAAAATCACTCATCAAGTAGAACGCGAACTGATGCAAGTAATCGGCATTACCTCCAACGAACGAGGGGCGGCGCGTGATGGTGACCGTGTTGTTCCGAACGGTGGTGCCGCGAGAGCCGCGTAGCTCTAAGCCGAGGGAGTTGTCCGTGAGCGTGGTGTTCGCGACCACGGAGTTATTCGTGTAATGCAAGTAGAGGCCGTCGCCGCGCGTGAGGGTGCCGCCGTTAATCGTGATGTTCGAGCAGTCGGAGAGTTGGAAGTGACCCGCGTCGGGAAGCGTCAGCGTCGAGTTATCGGGACACTCTAACGCAGGGTTCGGGTTATTCTTCGAGTAATAATACAACGGTTTGCCCCCGCACGTGTTGCTCGTGTCAAAATCATTCCGATACGCGTTCAGGGGATCCGCGCTAGACGCGGCAGTGATGAGGTAACACACGTTTGGGTATGTATCGTAGAACTGGTCCCACCAAAAACCAGACACGGCTGGAGGGGTCGCACCCGCGAACACGTTGTTGCCGCGCATCGTAAAGTTTCCGCCCGCAGAATTAGGGACGAGGTAAAAGCCGAAGTACCACGTCGTCAGGTTGTTGTTGACGAAGTCGTTCGACCCGCTCGCGCCGCCGTAATACACCCCTATATTGGTCGAGATAACGTTATTCGTCAGGGTCGCGTTGTTCGAGTCCGTGGCGTAAACACCATAACCCGCCTGTAAAGAATTTGAATCGAGACGCGTCGCGTTTTCATTCACTTCGTAAACGGCGTACGATCCGGTCCCAATCGAGTTATTTTGAAGGATGGTGCCCGTCCCGCCGGAGGCGTAAACGCCGTACGAGTTGCCGCCCCAAATGTGGTTGTACGAGAGGTTGGCGTTCGTGTTCGCCGCCAAGTTAACCGCCGTCCCCCCGGTTGTTTCAATCCTGCAGCGCGTGACCTTAATTCCGGACCGATTCGTGGATGAAATCGTGTTTCCACTCGCGGAAGTGATGGTGGCTAGATTAATGTTACCGCAGTCGAGGACTTGATTGTTGGCCGTGAAGGACACGCTTTCCACAAAAGTTTGGTAGGGTCGACCGCCAGTCGTGTTGATGAAGACCGTGTCTCCCGCGCCCGCGACGGCGAAGGCGGCGCCCAGCGTCTGGTACGTGCAGTTCGCGATGGCGTTGCTTTGGCACACGTCCAAAGTGGCGGCGCTCGCGTTCGGCGTCAACGCCAAAAAGTAGAAGGCCATAAGCGCAAGAACGAAGAGAATTTTTTTCACGGGAAACAAATCACGCTGATTTTTTTTTAGAGTTTGGCGAGAAGGGCGTCCCCAAGGGAAGCGACAAGTTGAAGGACGAGTTTCACGGCGTAAAGAAGCGGGGCAAGCAGAAGCGCGACGAAAAACCCAAAGTAGTCATAAATCGCTTGACCCCCCGGCACGCCAGCGAGCGCGGAGCGAATCGTCGCAAGGCTTTGCGGATTGATGGCGGCTCCCGCTTGCTGAGGCGTGACGAGCGTCGCGTTCTGCAACGCCGTCACGATGCTGCCCTTAAGTTGACTCGCCGCCAACAAAGTAAGTTGAATGGTTTGATTGTAGGCCGCATCAATCTGGGTTGGGGACGCGTTAGTGTTTTGAGTGGCGTAATAGGAAGCGAACTGATCACGCGGCAAGGCGGCGCGAATATTGTCATCGCTAATTTGCAAGCCTTGAATCAAGCCCGCGCAAGCCCCCGTGACCCCGTTTCCGAGCGTAGGGCCGGCGAAGGTCGCGAACTGGGTGAGGCCTTGGTTGAAGTAGGCGTCCCGATTTCCTTGAACGGTGGCCGCGATGAGGAGGAACGCGAAGATGAGGAAGAAGGTGAGGGAGGTGCCCGCCACGCTCCACGACGTGCTCAAGTTGAAGGCGTCGCGGCGGGCGGAAAGCAGGGCGGCGAAGAAGAGGACGCCGCCGAGAATAAAGAACGCGAGGAGGCGCGTGGGAAACATGGCGCCAAGGATGAGGCTCGCGACGAAGAGCAGAACGCCGCCGAGCACGAGCGGGACTTTCTTCTGCTTAAAACCGTAGTAAATCGCGAGAGAAAGGGCGAGACCGTAAAGGAGAAGGAAGAGGAGGAACGAGACGGAGTAGAGTTTTTGGATGTTATACGCGACGCGCGGAACGTCGAACGCGTCAGCGAGGTGGAAGTTGGAACGCACAAAGAGATAGCCCGCGAAGAGAAAGAGAACCACGAGGACCCCTAAGAACAAGGCGCGCACGCGAAAAGTCGGGTCCGCGACGAAGTCGAGATCGAACGAAATCGTGACTTTCTTGGGGATGTCGAGAGAAACCGCGCTCTTAGAGGATTTCTCGTTCTTATCCGAGAGTTTAGTGGGGCTCGCCATGACTAAAACCACCCGCAGCGAGTTTAAAAACCGTTTTAGACGAGGATTTTCACCGAATCCTTTTCGACCAGAATGGTGGTTTCGGTTTGCGCGACGAGAGAACCCGGCGCGTCCCGCAGGACCGGGTACGAACGCACACTCTCAAGGCGCTCGAGTTCGCGCAACGCCAGCGAAAGGGAAGCAGGAGAGGCGAGGTCGGCGAGCCAGCGCTTGGCGAACGGCAAGGTTTGGTAGCGCTCCTCGACGCGTTCAAGA
>JBBILJ010000053.1:4003-6741 GCA_037444945.1 Microcaldota archaeon
CGCGCGCGCCGCGGGGAGGCGCGTTTTCGCGGGGCTTACGAAAGAAAAAATTTCCGTGACCGAACCTTCCGTCACAAAACCCCGCCCCGTCGTGGAGAACGGCTCGAGAGCGTACGCTTGTCCTTCCTCAAGCTCATAAGTGGAGCCATCGTCCGCGTTCGGAATCGAAACGCCACCGTGAACGACAAAAGGCGCGACGTTGTGACCGCCGAGGTTCGCGACCGGCTTAAAACCGTATTTCTTGATTGTTTGCTCAATCGCACTCGAAAGCTTAGTGACGGTGCAGCCCACCTTCGCCACACTCAGCGCGTCTTGAAGTGCTTGCTCGCTCGCCTCGACAAGCTTACCGTTCTCCGAGCCAAGGTCGGCAGTGTAAGCGAAATCAACCAGACAACCCTCCACATGCACGCCCAAGTCCACTTTCACCACATCGCGCTCCCCGAAAACGAGAGGGTCGGCGATAGTGGGCGTGTAGTGAGCGGCTTCCTCGTTGCGCGAGAGATTCACGGGAAAAGCGGGGGCGCCGCCGAGTTCGAGCGCGAGTTGTTCGAGTTCGTCCGCGACTTTGAGCAGTGACGCGCCGGGCTTGACGAGTTCCTTGGCGCGCGCGAGCACTTTTTGGCCGATGGCGCCGGCTTCGAGCAGCTTTTTGGCGTATTCTTCATCGCTGAGTTCCTCGACTTCCTCATCGTCCGGACTGGTATTACCTTTGTCGGCGGGCGCGTCGTAATTCTCGTCGTTGTTTGGATTCGCCATGGAGTGCATCACACCTTCTTCGTCATTCGAATTTTTCTACGCGTTTGGGAATTATTACCAGGAGTCGAGTGATTTTTGGGAGCTTTTCGTTTTGAGGTCGTCTTTGGTGACGCCGAGTTCGCCGAGGATTTTAAGCACGGCCGGGAAGAGTTGGTTGTTGATGTAGTACTCGGCGTCGTAGTCTTTGGCGAGTTCGACGAGTTGGGCTTTTTCGCTAATCGTTTTGCCTTCGTTCGTGATGATGTAGCCGATGGTGCTGTACTCAGGCACTTTTACGCCCTGGCTGCGCGCCTTGAGGACGGCGCTCACTTCAGGGCTTTTGATGTCGTACGCGTCCGCGGGCTTTCTCAGCGCGGTGATAATCACGCAGTCTGAGAGCGGCACGCGGCCTTCGCGCAAGTCCGCCATGGCTAGGAGAACGATATTCTTGGCTTCCGTCACGTCGCCGTCTTTGAGCAAAGTTTGGAGGACGCGGCGCTGCGTTTCGCGCGCGACGCGACTCCAGTCCCGGCGCACGAGTTCGAAGCCGCGAATCTTGATGCGGCCTTCCTTGTCGATGAGGGCGTACTTCTTTTTCGCGCCAACCACGACACCCTTCTCGCCCTTGCCGCCCGATTCTTGCTTTTTGGAGACGAAGATGCCGCGGGGGTAGAAGTCTTCGAGTTCGAGCTGCATGCTTTCCGGCAAGTCCGTGTTAATAGTGTTGACGAATGCGCGAACATCTTCCTCGGTTTTTTCGCCGTAAAGCAAAAAACAGCTGTCCGTGTCTGAGTAGAGGACGGGGAAGCCGGCTTTTTCGGCTTTCTCAATCGTGTCGTGGATGTAGTGGCGCGCCCACGCGGTGGTGGCTTCGCCGCACTCGCGGGAGTGCCAGCGCGCGCGGTTGAAGAGCATGTAACCGTACGTGCTGTTCATCAAGATTTTGAGGGCCCACTGGCGCGCGTAGAGTTGCTCGTATTCCGGAGAATCCTTGGCGTGCGTCTTCATTTGTTTTTGGACGGCAGCGCGCTCGACGAGGACCTGGGAGAGCATTTCAGGAATCAGACCCTTGCGCTGCGAGCAGAAGCGGTAGCCTTGGGGCGAGACGTAGGCGCCTTTCTCGTCTGCGTGCGGGCAATTAAGGGTGGCGGGGTCGATGTTGTGCGAAATAATGATGCTCGGGTACAGACTCTTAAAGTCGAGAACGGCAATGTGGTCGTAAATCCCGGGAGCCGGGGTTTTCACGAACGCACCTTGGATGGGTTCCTCATCAAGACCACTCTCGGCGCCCGGCTTGTTGGGGAACACTTCGCCGCGCGCCACGGCGCGACGCATCAAGTAATGCTCGACGAGTTGCGAGGAGGAGGCGCGCGAGACGTTCACAAACGAGTCGCCCACAATGCGCGTCATCTGTAATTCGAGGGGTAGCGCGTAGCGCGCGAGCGCCAGGCAGGCGTGCGCGTCACTCAAACAATACCGCGCGAGCTCGTCAACCTCCTCGGTGCGCCCCGCATCCCAGGTCTTCCAAATGTCGGGCTTTTCCACCATGGGTTTTTGCTGGTGAAGGATTTCAGCGTACGCGCGCTCGAGCGTTAAGCGGGGGAGGCGGATGGCGCCGATGTGGTTGAGGAACGCGATAGCGTTGTACACATCAAAATGCAGCCGGCCACCGAGGGAAGCGACGCGGCGCATGCCGGCTTGGCGGACGCGGGGGGCGCCCTTGTCGCGGCCGAGTTGGAGGTTGGCGCGGAGTTTTTTGGCGCGCTCCGCGACGTAGGGGAGGTCAAACTCGTCGCCGTTGTAGGTGCAGAGGATGTCGGCGTGGCTTTTGCGGACGTGCGCGCTGAAGGCTTCGAGCATTTCTTTCTCGCTTTTGAGGGTGTGCACGAATTTTTCGGAGAATTTTTTCGCGTACGAGTAGACCGCGTCGCCGCCTTCGCCCGCCACGCTCACCATTAAGCACGCGTCTTTTTTGGGGTCGCTTCGGCCGCTCGGGTTGTAGG
>JBBILJ010000054.1:0-2264 GCA_037444945.1 Microcaldota archaeon
CCCTCGACGCCATGCTGCAACGCTACGCGTACAACCTCCAAGCCGGAAAACAAACCTCAAGCGAGTAAAAAAACAATGGATTCCGTCTTGTTCCGCGGCCTCGAAGCCGACTTACCTGCAGACGTAGTGGAACTCGCCCAAAAAGCCTACGAAGTAAAAAATTATTCCGAAAGCCTCGCCCAAAAAATACAAGCACCCCTCTACTGGAGTACGGCGACGAACGAAGCAAAAAGACTCGAAAACAAGTACCTTCAAGAACCCGAACTCTTCAACGCGTACAACCAAACCAAGAGAGGCTTCCACGCCCTCGGCTCCATTTACATCGGGTTCCTAAGAAAAAACGCTCAAGAAGAAATCGGGCAACACTTACCGTCCCCAACCCAAAAAGACGCGGCCGCGCCAGTACCCAAAGTGTTCGAGTGGTACCTCGAAGAACTACGCAAAGACTTCAACAACCGCCAAACCATCATTAAAAGAATCGAGGACAAAAACCCCGACATCACGCCCTACACGTTCCAAGCCATCGCCGAATTTGAAGTATTCAGCGACATCCTCTTCAACGCCATCACGCGAACCAAACGGGACTGGTACGCGCGCGTCAACCTAGAACCCTACCCTTCACGCTCCAAAAAAATACGCGTCATCAAACAAGAATTAACGTGGCGCCTAAGGGAACTCAACCAAGCCTCCACCGAAATCCTAAGCTACATGCAAAACCAACCCATCGAGAAAGACATTCAATTCATTAAAAACTCTGCCTTCAAAATCGCGGAAATCTACGAAAAAAGAATCTACCGCCTCGCAGACTCCCCCGAAGTCGCCAAACTCCACAAATCAAAAGACTTCACGGCCCTCAACACCCTCCTCGCCCTCGTTTACCAAAGCGCGAAAAACCAATCCGTCTTCGGGAGGTACTCAACCGAACACTTACGCGCCGACGAAAACTCTCGACACGAAGCCCGATTATTCGAGATCGCGCTCACGCAAAGCGTCATCACGGACTTTAACGACGCTATGCGGGCCGCCATCCAAAACAAGATTCGCCTCCTCGTCAGTTACGCGGATAAAGACTTCCTCAACAACTACGCGGCGAGAACATTCAAGCCGAGCGAAGTCAAAGACCTCCTCGCGCGCCCCACCCCCAGCGACCACAAAAACTATTCCAGACTCCTCGTCTACAATCTCTTCGCGGAAACCGGAAGCATCAATCAACCCATCGAGAAAGAAAAAGGAATCGTGACCGTAACTTGAAAAACCAAGCCTTACCGAACGCCCTCGTCGTCATCGGGTACGCGCACGAAGAACACGACGGCGGCGAACCCTGCCCAAACTGCTCCCGCATCACGCCCGCCTACGAAATCAACGAGGACGCCATGGTTGACGGTAAACGCGTACCAAAAATCCCCATCGAGAGCGGGGACCCGCGCTTGTACGCCATCGAGAAAGCCGCCCTCAAGAACGGTATGGAGGGCTTACCGTCCCCAACCCTGTCCGCGAACGGCGCGGTTTACTTCGCCCAAATGGGTTTAAGGCACTACGCCGGCATCCTGCGCGCACAAATGAATTTAATTCAACGACAAAGCGTGAACCGCTAAAACATGGATTTTTTGCTTTTAACGAGCCTCGGCGTCGCGGGCGGCGCGAGTTACTTTTACCGCGTCCCGATTCAGCGCGTCATCGCCGCTAACCTTCAATCCAAGCACGTTTTCGAGCCCGCGTACCAAATGGATGAGAAGGGCCTGCAAGTTTTCGAGAAAGTCGTCCCGAAAGGGCTCCAATACCAACTCGGCGTGGAGCACACCATGAAAGACCAAGCCCTCGCCGAACTCGCTAAAATCAAAAAGAAAAACGAAAAGAAAACTCAAGTCAACGTCGCGCTCCAACTCCAAAAAGCCGCCCTCAAGGAACTCGAAGAATTTAACCAGAGCGCCGTCCGCTACCCCTTAAAAATCAATGGAAAACCCGTCCAAATTCACGGCGTAGGCGGCGTATACTTAGGCGAGGGCGGCGACCTTTACCTCGGCGCCTACAACAAAGCCTGCCTCATGTATTTCGACAAGAAAGGCAAAACAGTGATTACGGACAAGGAACTCACCGCCTCTGAATTACTAAGCGACAAGTGGACGGAAACTTACCGCAAAGGCTTCATCATGATTAATTACGACGAGTACGGGCGCTTCATTCAACCCGTCTTCATTCCCTACCAAGGGTGAACCCCCCCATGATGTTGAATGATTGCGCTTGCGGGAGAAGAAAAATTGTTG